>JBAWZG010000060.1:0-20362 GCA_037143155.1 Bacteroidia bacterium | reverse complement strand
GGCCGGTTTCTTTCCGTCCTGAAAACTTCCGTAAGGTTTACAAGTCCAGATTTTCATCCCGGGAATTACACCTGCCAGCCATGGAGTCAGCAGCCCGTCTTCCTTGACATTAAAAAGCACGCTGATTTCGGGTTCGTCGCTTCCACTGCAAACACTGTAGATTCTTGGAGTTAATGACGGATCAGCGGTTATTTTAACAACCTGTCCCGGACGAAAATCATGCGTCCGAATCCACGAAATCAAATGTACGCCCGGAGCAATTTCAAGATTTTCGGTCACAGTAACTTCAAGGAGTTCAAACTGATTTCTTTTATATTCTTCGGCTTTTGGCATAGTTTAAACAGGATGAATGATCCACAGAATTCCGATGGCAATGGCAAGAAGAGCACCGCAGAGGGTAAACCATTTCAGGAATACTTGTTTGTCTTTTACCACTGACTGAAAGGCTACAAGTCCCAGCAGGAAAGCAAAAATAATCATAGTCAGTATCGTTCCTGAAGCAAATGCTACAATGTACACCACTGAAGCAGTTATCGTTGGAAGTGCAAGCGATGGCAGAAGTGCAAACAAATGACTGAATCCTGCAAATCCATGAATAATTCCGATAGACAACGCAGTAAAAGCATTTTGTCTTATGGTGCCAACGGGTTGATGTTCGTGGCCATGATTTTGAGGTAATACCGGAGCTGTTTCGTGTGTGTGTTTATGAGTATGGGCGTAAAAGACAGGCTTGTTGTGGAAATGTGGATGTGGCCTGTTCCGGTGCCGGTGCCGAATGTAAATTCTCAGAATAGCCCAGCTTCCGATGCCGATAAGTAA
Organism: Bacteroidia bacterium; assembly: GCA_037143155.1. Taxonomy (GTDB): domain Bacteria; phylum Bacteroidota; class Bacteroidia; order Bacteroidales; family Prolixibacteraceae; genus Aquipluma. Next base: position 19,543 of record JBAWZG010000060.1, on the reverse strand, counting down.
AAATCCGATGAATGTATCGCTGTGTTTCGAAATGGCTTCGACTGGCAGGATTTCTTTGAAAAGAATGAAAAGCGCACCGATCAGCAGCATGCCGATGGTGTGCCCCGTTCCCCATGCCAAACCGATCTTCCAGGAATGTTTCCGGCTATCGATGGCCAATGGAGTCACTGCTGCCAGATGATCCGGTCCGGTAACGACATGAGCCATACTGGCAATAAACCCGGTAAGAAATGTAAGCATGGAAATTGTTTTATGAGGACAATGTAAGAATTTATATTTATTCTTTTACCTTCATGGCGATGAAGGAGATTTCGAATGATAAATCAATTCAGGTTATTGTCGCCGGTCTGGTTCAGGGAGTCGGTTTCCGTCCTTTCGTTTACCGGATGGCCAAAAAATTCGAATTGGCCGGATGGGTGCAAAATACCAATGAAAATGTTCGGATCGAAGTCTCAGGAAAACCTGAAAACCTCGATGAATTTCTTGTGTCACTCCGGAATGATGCTCCACCAGCGGCAATGATTGAAGATATTTCGATTCATGAAATGGAGTCAAAAACCTTTTCTGAATTCCGGATTCTTGACAGCCACAATATATCCGACGAGATTACTGAAATCAGTCCCGACATTGCAGTTTGTGCTGAATGCCTTCAGGATATGAATCAAGTCGGGGCTCGTCTGGATTATGCTTTTGTGAACTGCACCAACTGTGGTCCACGCTTCACCATTATTCAGAACCTTCCATACGACCGGGCAAAAACGACCATGAAATCATTTTCAATGTGCCCCGAATGCCGGAAGGAATACGAAACCATTACCGACCGGCGGTTTCATGCACAGCCGACTGCCTGCAGTACCTGTGGTCCTGAACATGAATTGTTTGAAAAAGGAAAAATTGTCAGCAAACAAATAGATTTCATTGTTGGCCAAATTTCAGAACGTATTGAAAGCGGTGGGGTAGTCATGATCAAAGGACTTGGCGGTATGCACCTTGCCTGTGACGCTTTCAACGAAGTTGCTGTTGAACGACTCCGTAACCTGAAAAACCGCGAAGGAAAACCGTTTGCCGTTATGTTTCGTAATCTGGAAAGCCTGAGACTTTATGCAGAAATGAACGCTCAGGAAGAACAATCGCTGCTTTCCTGGCAAAGACCAATTGTCCTGCTTGAAAAGAAAAAAACAGCCGACATACCTGAATTAGCTGTTTCATTAAATGCAGGACTCAGTCTGCTGGGAGTTATGCTTCCTTATATGCCATTTCATTATTTGCTTTTTCGCCATTTAAAGACTTCTGCCATCGTGCTGACCAGCGGAAATTTCAGCAGCGAACCCATCCTGATCGATAATCAGACTGCACTCATTCAGTTTTCGCCTTTGGTGGATGCGCTTGTTTTGCATAACCGCGATATTTTTAACCGAACCGACGATTCGGTGGTACGGATCATCGCTGGAAAGGAACGGATTTTCCGCCGTTCAAGGGGATATGTTCCGACACCGGTTCGAACCGCTCTGAATACCGAAGGAATCGTAGCTTTTGGTGCGGAACTGACCAATTGCTTTAGTGTTGGTAAAGGCCAAAAAGCATTTCTTAGCCAGCATATCGGTGACTTGCAGGGATTGGAAACGACTTTGTTTTATGAAAAAACCATTGCGCAATTCATACAGTTGTTTCGGATAAAACCTACGCTGCTGGCGGTTGACATGCATCCTGCCTATATTTCCACCAAAACCGGAATGCATTTCGGCGATCTTCCGGTGGTTCAGGTTCAGCACCACCATGCCCATATCGCTTCGTGCATGGCCGAACACCGGCTCGACGAAAAAGTAATTGGAGTTGCGCTCGATGGAACCGGATACGGCACGGATGGGAACATTTGGGGAAGTGAATTCCTGATTTGCGACCTGAATGATTTTGTGCGAATTACCAATTTTGATTACCTGCCTATGCCGGGAGGCGACAGCGCTTCCGAAGAACCCTGGAGGATGGCAGTTTCCTATCTGTACAAGGTTTATGGCAAAGACTTTCTGAAACTTGATTTGCCACTTTTAAAGATCATTGATCCGGCAAAAATCGAACTGATCATTCAGATGATCGATAAAAAAATCAATTGTCCGCTAAGTTCCGGAGCAGGACGATTATTCGATTGCGTGGCTTCTCTGCTGGATCTGGTTCAGATTGCATCATTTCAGGCCGAAGGACCGATGCGGCTGGAAGCACTGCTTGACCCCAACTGTACTGAAAACTATCAGTTTGTCCGGAGTCAGACGATTCAGTTCGAAGAAACCATCCGCGGAATTGTTCAGGATATCAGCAATGAAACTGATATTTCAACAATTTCAGCAAAGTTCCATAACACAATTGTTTTAGCTATATTTGAAACAGTCAAGGCCATCCGGCTAAGAGAAGGAATAGAGAAAGTCGTTCTTTCAGGAGGAGTATTTCAGAATAAATACCTGTTGGAAAAAACGATCGGTTTACTGGAGAAAAATAATTTCGAAGTATTTTCACATGCAGCAGTGCCAGGCAACGATGGTGGAATCGCACTCGGACAATTGGCTGTTGCATCTAAAAGGAGGGAAATCGAATGTGTTTAGCCATACCTGCAAAAGTGATCAGTGTGAACGGGACAAATGCCCGGGTTACCATAGAAGATGTTGAATATACCGCGAGCCTGCTGCTGATTGATCATGTTGTTCCGGGTGATTACATCATGCTTCATGCCGGTTTTGCAATCGAAAAAGTGGATGCAGAGTTTGCAGAGGAAACGATGCGGTTACTGAATGAATTGAATCCGTTTAAGGAAGGGGAATAGCCTATTAGGCTGTAGTCTTTTAGGCTATTAGGAATTTAAATACAAAGAGAATGAGAGATCATACAAAACTCAGAGCTTTTCAATTGGCTGATGAAGTTGCTCTTTTGATTTACAAGGTTTCAAAAGGATTTCCAAAAGAAGAAGTCTATGGTTTAACTTCCCAAATAAGAAGAGCCGCCGTATCAATTCCTTCAAATATTGTGGAAGGCTGTGCTCGTGCGAGTCAGGTTGAATATTTGAGATTTCTTGAAATTGCATATAGCTCTTGTAAAGAGTCGCACTATCAACTTTCAATAGCCGCAAGATTGGGTTATGCCGATTCGAAAGAATTACTTGAATGTGAACTGAAGTTTATTGAGACAGAAAAAGTCCTTGCAGCCTTAATCCGTTCATTGCGGAGCACCTAATAGCCTAACAGTCTAAAGCCTAACAGCCTACACATGAAATACGTCGATGAATACCGAAAAAAAGACCTGATTCTTTCAGTTTCTGAAAAATTGAAATCAATTTCAAAGAAAGAAATTGTATTGATGGAAGTTTGCGGCGGTCACACGATGGCCATTCACCGTTTTGGACTTCATTCGTTACTTCCTTCCAACATTAAACTCATATCTGGTCCGGGTTGCCCGGTTTGCGTTTCGAGCCAGCATTTTATCGATACCGCCATGGCATACAGTAAATTGCCGGGCGTAATTATCACCACCTACGGCGATTTGATCCGAGTTCCCGGTTCTACCACTTCGCTTGAAAAAGAACGGGCGAACGGAAGCGACGTCCGGATTATTTATTCGGTACTCGATGCCCTCGAAATTGCCAAAAAGAATCCTGAAAAACGAGTTGTATTCCTCGGAATTGGCTTTGAAACGACTGCTCCGCTGACTGCCGCTGCCATTCTTCAGGCAAAAAAGGAAGAGATTCCCAATTTTTTCATTCTGAGTGCGCACAAGGTCATGCCTCCGGTGATGAAAGCATTGGTCGATGAAGGTGTGAAAATCGATGGTTTTATTGCTCCCGGCCATGTAAGCGCCATTACCGGAACTGCAATTTATGATACGCTTGCTTCGGAATGTGGCTTGGGAGTTGTCATTTCAGGTTTTGAACCGGTGGATATGATGCATTCGGTTCTGATGTTGACCAAACAGTTGGAATCTGGAACTCCGAAAGTGGAAGTTCAATATCAGCGTGTGGTTCAGCACGACGGAAATAAAATTGCACAGCAAATTCTCGAAAATGTATTTGAATTGCGCGATGATCAGTGGCGCGGATTGGGAACCATCCCAAAAAGCGGCCTTCGGATTCGTGAAAATTTATCGGCTTTTGATGCGGAGAAACATTTCAAAGTGGACGTCCCTGAATCAACAGAACCGAAAGGCTGCATCTGTGGACAAATTCTCCGTGGATTGAAAACGCCGGTGGATTGCGGTTTATTCGCCAAAAAATGCACCCCTTCCGATCCGGTGGGCGCCTGCATGGTTTCAGGAGAAGGAACATGTGCAACCTATTATAAATACCGTTCATGAAAAACAGGGAAAATAAAATATTGTTGGGACACGGAAGCGGAGGTCGGATGATGCACGATCTGATTGAAAATCTGTTTCTGAAACATTTCAGCAACACCATTTTGGACGAGCAAACCGATGCCGCCATCCTGAATGTCGGTTCCGAAGAAATTGCCTTTACCACCGATTCCTTTGTGATTGATCCTTTGTTTTTCCCCGGAGGAAATATAGGCAAATTGGCCGTTTGCGGAACCGTGAACGATCTGGCCGTTTCAGGAGCAGAACCGCTTTACATCAGCGTTTCGATGATCATTGAGGAAGGTTTCCTGATGAAAGACCTTGAAGTTATCGTGGAATCGCTGGCAGCTGAAGCTAAAAAGGCTGGTGTGCTCATCGTAACCGGAGACACGAAAGTGGTGAACAAAGGAAAATGCGATAAATTGTTTATCAATACTGCAGGAATCGGGCGGATCAAAAAGGAAAACCGGCTCGTCAGCAAAGCGATGGATATTCAGCATGGTGATGTGATCATCATCAATGGCACGATTGGCGACCATGGTATGGCAGTGATGAATGCACGCGAATCGTTTAATTTCAGGACAAGCGTTGAATCTGATTGCGCTTCGTTGAATCACATGATAAGTGAAGTGCTTGGCCAATCATCAGTAAAATTTATGCGCGATCCAACCAGAGGCGGAGTGGCCACTGTTTTGAATGAATTGGTGGAAAAAACAAAGCTCGGAATTGAATTGGATGAATCAGTTATGCCTGTAACGAGCGGAGTAAAAGCCATGTGTGAATTGCTCGGTTTCGATCCGCTGCACATTGCCAACGAAGGGAAAGTGCTGATAGTAGCCAGCGAAAAAGATGGAAATGCGATTCTTGAACTATTGAAGAAGAATGAACTGGGCCTGAAAAGCGCCATCATTGGCCGGGTGGTGTCTGATCATCCGGGGAAAGTAGTACTGAAAAATGAAACGGGTGGCCGCCGGATTGTTGATTCTTTGTCAGGCGACCAGTTGCCACGAATTTGCTAAATTTGATCTGATGCACGAATTTTCTCTGGCTACCGAAGTAATAAATTTGGCTCAACGCGAGGCAGAGAAAAGTAATGCGCGCGAGATTAAGGAAATTACCATTGAAGTGGGTGACCTGAGCGGTGTGGAAGCCGATGCTTTTGGATCGGCACTTGACTTGCTGGTAAAGGATTCAATTTTAGATCATGCGGTTGTCAATATTCTCAAAATGCCGGGAAAAGGCAAATGTGCCGCGTGCAATCTTGAATTCGAAATGAATCACCGGATGGCTGCATGCCCCGAATGCCGGTGCTTTCCATCAGAAATCAATGGGGGCGATCAATTCAGGGTGATTTCGTTAATGGTAGAATAAATCTATTGATAAAGAATTGCCACAAAGTGGTTATATCCGCCAAAGGCGGATAAATATTCATCACCCCCAGTGAAACTGGGGAAAATAGGGAAACAACAAGCAGGAACACTAAAAGGGTTCAATATAGGGATGTTGACGAAATTGAACCCTTTCAGGGTTCTGAATATTGATTTTTGTTTTAACCCCCAATTTCATTGGGGGTGGTTAATATTGAATCCCTAAGGGATTCCTAAAATAAAATCTTTTTAGTATTTACTTAGTACTTTAAAAATCAAAGATATGTGCGAAACTTGCGGTTGCAGCGAATCAGGCGAATTTAAAATTCACGATCTCCATCATCACCAAGATCACAAGCCGATTCATGAACACAAACATGGACATTCACTTGACCACGATCACGGTCATGAACATTCGCATGATCATCAGCACGAACATGAGCATGACGGAGTCTTTCATTCTCATGACCATGATCATCCTCACCAGAAAGTGATTAATCTGAATCTGGATATTCTTTCAGACAACAACCGCCTGGCCCAACTTAACCGGCGATTCTTCGAAGGACGGAAAGTCCTTTGCCTGAATTTGGTCAGTTCACCAGGTTCGGGTAAAACAAGCATTTTGGAAAAAACCATTCAGGCTCTGATTCCCACAAGAAAAATTGCTGTGATTGAAGGAGATCAGCAAACACTTCTGGATGCTGAACGGATTGAAAAATCGGGTGCGCCAGCAATTCAGATCAATACCGGCTCCGGATGTCATCTGGATGCTCGAATGGTTGAACTGGCATTGGAAAAACTGGAAGTTGAATCAGGCTCTATACTTTTTATCGAAAATGTAGGCAACCTGGTTTGTCCGGCCATGTTTGATCTGGGTGAAGCCAAAAGAGTGGTGGTAATCAGTGTCACTGAAGGAGAAGATAAACCACTGAAATATCCGTACATGTTTCAGTCGTCGCATTTGTGCCTGCTCAACAAATCGGACCTGCTGCCTTATGTGGATTTTGATACTGAAAAGGCAATCGGATACGCCCGTTCGCTCAATCCAAAACTGGAATTCATTCTCGTTTCAGCAAAAACCGGTGAAGGAATGAATTTGTGGTACGAGTGGCTGGCAGGGCAAACGAAATAAAAGGTGATATTTCAGAATAACAATCAACGATTAATGATTTTTGATTTGGATGGCTGCCATTTCAATCGTTAATCGTTGATCGTTAATCAAACACTAATTCAAGTGGTAAACGGTCAGGTGGCATCCACCTGACCGTGAGTCATAACAACTGTAAAGGTGGTTCTGAACCCGCTAATTTTCGAAATATTTCTGTAGAAGATTCACTAATTTTTCCCTCTGGATTGGTTTCGAAATGTAATCATTGCATCCTGCAAGCATTGCTTTTTCTTTGTCTCTCGAAAGTCCAAAAGCTGTTTGAGCAATGATGACGACGTCTTTGTTTATCTGGCGAATCTGTCGGGTAGCTTCATATCCGTCCATCAGAGGCATTTGGACATCCATCAGAACTAAATCGATGTCACTATTCATACGGCATGCTTCAACGGCTTCGAAACCGGTTTTTGCCTTGATGATTTTTTTACTGATCTTTTTCACCACAATTTCAAGAAACAGCTCCGAATACTCATCGTCTTCGGCAATCAGAATAATCAGCTTTTTAAACTGCTGTAATACCTCATCCATAAAAGTGTCAATCTGATTTGGTTCTTTTTTATCCGTTTTGGCAGAATAAGGTAAGGTGAAATAAACTGTTGACCCTTTTCCAACTTCGCTCTCAATCCGCATACGGCCGCCAAGCATTTCTACAAATGCTTTGGAGATGGACAATCCCAGACCTGCTCCCTGCCTTGCCATTTTATCGACATTTTCCACCTGTATGAACCGTTCGAATATGGCTTCCTGCCGGTCTTTCGGAATTCCGATTCCGGTATCTTTCACGTAAAATTCCAGTAGGGGTTCGACTGGTTCGACTGGTTCGACAAGCTCACCAACCGAACTGACCGAACTGACCGCACCGCTTGTTGAGCCTGCGCCACCCTGAGCTTGTCGAAAGGTCGAAACATATCCAAATTCAATCGAGCCTTTATCGGTGAATTTAATGGCATTTTTTACCAGATTGGTCAGGATGGCAAAAACTTTCTCGCGATCGGTTTTAATGGTGGCTTTATCATCCGGCAAACCGGTTCTACAGGAAAACTCAATTCCTTTTTTCTCAGCCTCGGGTTTAAAAAAGGTTGCTATGTAGTCGATTTGCTCGTTGATATTCGACTCACGGATATCAACGGTCATCAGGCCCGCCTCTATTTTCGATATATCCACAATATCGTTAATGATATTGAGCATACGGGCGCCGCTTTTTTCAATGACACTGATGTAGTGTTGCTGTTGTTTTCCAGTCAGGCCCGGCTCTTTCAGCAGTTCGGCAAACCCCAGAATTCCATTCATCGGGGTTCGGATCTCGTGGCTCATGTTGGCCAGGAAAGCCGATTTCAGGCGGTCACTTTGCTCCGCGTGATCTTTGGCTTCCTCTAACTCTTTCTCCTTTTCCTTCGTTAATGTAATATCCATGCACATCCCAACCATTTTTTCAGGTTTGCCATTCGCATAGATGGCATGTCCGGTTGATCTGATCCAACGGATTTCATTATCAGGAAGGATAATCCGGTAGTCGCTAAGCAGTTCCGTGCTCATTTCAATTGCTTCCTGAATCCGCCTGGAAGCAATTTCAACATCGGCAGGATACAGTGCTTTAGTCCATGCTTCAAATCCGGGAATGGTATTTTCCGGCATCCCAAACAACTGCAGAAACTCATCAGACCAATAAAACGTGTTATTCAGAATATCCCATTCCCATGAACCTGAATTGCTTACTTTCTGAGCCATTTTAAACCTGGCTTCATTTTTTTCGGCTTTATTCCTGGCTTCGGTTAGTTGCTTATTTGTTTGAATATTTTCTTCGATTATTAGCTGGTATTCTATGTTTTGGGTTTCAATAAGCTCAGTTTTTCCCTGAATTAAAAGTTCGGTCAGTTTCCGTTCGGTGATATCGTGGTAATTTCCCAGAATCCCCAGAATGTCAGGATCATTGATAAGGTTCATCATCGTAATCTCAATCCATTTATAGCTTCCGTCTTTGCAAAGGTATCGACATTCGGTAGTTCCGACCAAGCCGGGTTCATTCATAAGATTGCCAACAAACTGCTGTGCCGCATCCAGGTCGTCGGGATGTACCAGTTCCCATGTGCTATTACCAATTACCTCTTCCGCTTTCCAGCCAAACCATTTTTCGATATTTTCACTTTTGTACCGGTTAATTCCTTCCTTGTCGATAATTACGAGCACATCACCAATATTCGAGAGCATTTTGGTATGTATCGATTCATTGCGGTGCAAGGCTTCCTCGGCTTGCTTACGCTCGGTGATGTCCGAATTAAAACCATACCAGGTAATACTTCCGTCGGCCAATAATTCAGGTGTTGATCTGGAATGCATCCATTTTATTTCCTGACCGGGTATTTGCACCCTATATTCACAGGAGTAGGGACTCAGGTTTTTTGCAGAGTCTTCAACCTCGCTCATTACTTTTTCAGCATCTTCGGGGTAAATGACCCTGGCAATCGGCGTAAAATCGTCGATTACGTCTTCTGGCGAACATCCAAAAATATTCCGAATCCCTTCAGAGGCTACCGGTACACAAAAGGTTCCGTCGGGTCGCCTTGTTAACTGAAAAATCAAGTCGGGCAAATTGGCGGAAAGCTTTTGGAACTGGATGTCTTTTTCCCGAATTTTTTGTTCTGCATTCTTCCGTTCGCTGATATCACGAATGATTCCGGTATAGAATTTCCCGGCAACAGTTTCCCATGACGAAAGCGACAATTCAATGGGAAATTCCGTGCCGTTCTGATGTAATCCGACAAGCTCAAGTGTTTTGCCTGTTAATTGGCTATCTCCATCAATGGCCACCTGCTTAATGTCGTGAACGTGCTGGTGCCGGTATTGCTGAGGCATGATTACAGTGATCGGTTGTCCGGATATATCTTCTTTGGTATAGCCGAACATTTTTTCTGCGCCGCCATTCCATTCGTCTATCAAGCCATCGGAATTAATGCTGACAATGGCATCGCTGGCCGATTGGGTGAGTACACGGTAATGTTCTTCACTTGCTTCCAGCTTCTTTTCATTTTGTACCCTGATTTCGACTTCATTCCTTAAATCTTCAAGCAAATTCAGGGTAGCCGTGTGGTTTAGTTTCAGTTCGCGAACCTGCTCATCAACCAATTGAGAAAGCTGTTCTTTTTCTTTTTGTTTGATGATGTTGGCGGCTTTTATCCTGACCATGGCGCGAATCTGGGCGACCAGCTCGCTTTGGTCGATTGGTTTGGCAAGCAGAGCTTCTGCTCCGCATTCCAGCGCCCTGATGCGGCCTTCTTTGTCGCCTTTGATTGCCGTAACAAAAACCACCGGGATATTGCTAAGTTTCTGATCGGCTTTCAGCAGTTTGCATACCTCGTAACCATCCATGCCGGGCATTACAACATCCAGAAGAATCACATCAGGATCTTCGGTGGCAGCCAGTTCAATTCCCTTTTCACCGTTTAATGCAGTAAAAATCAGTGCTTCAGGAAACGCTTCCCTGATCTGCGCTCTGACACTGATCAGGTTATCCGGAATGTCATCAATAGCCAGGATTTTGATTTTTTTATTTTCCATAAAGCACTTTATTAATCGTTTTAAAAAACTCCTTTTCGTCAATCGGTTTAGGAATCCAGGCATCCATTCCATGTGCCAGAATCGTTTCGCGGTCGGCAATCATCGCGCTGGCAGTAAGGGCAATGACCGGAATATGCTGTAATGCGGCATCCTGACGGATGATTTTAAATGCGGCAATTCCATTCATTTTCGGAAGGCCGATGTCCATCAAAATCAGGTCAGGTTGGTGTTCCCTGGCCATTTCAACCGCTCCGATGCCATCTGTCGCTTCAATAATATGGAAACTTCCGGCAAGAATCGCCAGAACAGTAGTCATATTATCGGCATTATCCTCAACAACCAGTACCACGGGTTTGCCCCTGCCGGAAAGCAATTCATCCGGCGAAGCTTTTGCTTCAGTTATTTCCGGAAAGATCATTGTGTCTATTGAGCTGATCAGTTCATTGCTGTCCACACTGCCTTTCTGAATTAACTGATGAATATGGTTTTGTTTTAAAAACTGAAGATCTTCTTTGGTAATGTGATTCGCGGTAAGAATCAGAACCGGAATGTGGGCGGTTCGCTCTTCTGAACGAATGATCCGGAGCATTTCAAATCCATCGATGCCGGGCATTAAGAGGTCGAGAATAATGCCGTCGGGAATGTTTTGTGAGATAATCCGGAGCGCATCCTTGCCATTGGTTGCATAAAGCAGAATGTATCCGCTTTCCTTTAGGATGTCTTTTATCTCCAGAATGGCCGGTTCGCTGTCGTCGATCAGTAAAATGGTTTTAGGAGTTGTTCCGGAAATGAATTTTTGGTGCATTGGCCTGTTTTCAGGTTTAATCCTTGTTTTTATAACCACATCGGTGATCCTGTTTTCGGCAGCATAGTGCAATGGCAGGCTGAGATTAAATTCGGAACCTTTACCGTGTGAACTTTTAACCGAGATCGTTCCACCCAACAAATTGGCATACTTTTTTGCAATGGCCAGGCCCAGTCCGGTGCCTCCGAACTTCCGCGATGTGCTTCCATCGGCCTGACGGAATTCGTTGAAAATATACGGCAGATTTCTTTCGGAAATCCCGATGCCGGTATCGCTTACTTTGATGTCAAAATTCGAATCACTTTTTTCAGCCGAAATTTCGACCTTGCCTTTTTCGGTAAACTTTACGGCGTTTCCAATGAGGTTGAGCAGAATATGCCGGCATTTGTCGATATCACTCGTCACCAAAAGTCCCGAACTACTTGCAGTAATAAGCAGTTCAATGTTTTTCTGTTGCGCCTGCGGACGAATCATGCTAATCACATCAGCAATCAGGTCGTTGGCATTGAACTCCGACAATTCGATTACTTCGTGTCCCGCTTCAATTCTCGAAATATCGAGAATATCGTTGATCAGCGAAAGCAAATGCTTTCCATTGCGCTCAATAACTTCCAGATACCCGTATTCCTCCTCCGGAATTTTCTTCAGCAGTCGTCGGTTGAGGACTCCCGAAAGGGCAATGACCGAATTCAGCGGGGTGCGAAGTTCGTGGCTCATGTTCGACAAAAAGACGGTTTTAAGCCGGCTTGCTTCGTCCAGTTGCTTTTTCTGAATTTCAAGTTCAATGTTTTGGCCCATCAGCTCTACCGATTGTGCAGAAAGTTCTGTTTTGCCGGCTTCCAGTTCGCGGTTTTGTTGTTCGAGCATCTCCGAAAATTTCAACATTTTGTGGAAGGCAATAATCCCTTCAATACGTGCATTCAGGGTATCCAGAATGCTCTCAACGAATTGTATGGCCTGATTGTTAAAACTGCTGATACTCGCCAGCGAAATAATGGCAACCACCTCCTGATGGGAGAGCACAGGAATGGTGATTATTTCGCACGGGATAAAACTGCCGCCTACCGTTTGAAAAACAAATCGGGTATTTCCTGAAATATCTTTGATGTACTGAACCTTATGCGAAACCAGCACTGCTCCGAATTCGCCATCGAAATTCAATGCATCAAACGATATCCGGGCCTTGTCGTCCAATCCGATGGATTCAAAATGATCAAAGGTTTTCTTGTCGTCGCTCAGCAGGTAAATGGCCGCCATTTGAGAATTGGTGTGTAACGAAAGAGCTTGGAGCGTTTCGCGAAAGAATTCTTTTGCCTCGTATTTACTGAGCATCAATCGGGCAAGGCTAACTATTTTTTCGTTCAAACTCAAATTCTCCTGAATGTTTCCGGCCAGCGAATTGAATGAAGCGGATAAAATGCCTATTTCATTTTTTGATGCATACGAACTGCGCGAATTCAGGTCACCTTCGCTGAACCGGCGGGTAGCCCCGGTTACTTCACTTAACGGATTACTGATATTTCGAAATAGAATCGTATTGATAATCAGTGAAAGTATCAGGATCAGGGATAAAAGCAGAAGGAGTTGTATGTGGAGCTCCTGACTGAGTTTTAAAGAATTGGCATATAATTCGTCGCCCTTATTTATCGCAAAATCGCTGATTTTCTGCAAAGCTGCAAAAACATTATTCGACTGTTTCGGGCCTATTCCCACCGAACCATGCCTCTGCCTGGCTTCTGCCAGCTTTCCGGAACTTACCAGTTGAATGGTTTCCTGCATGATAGAATTCCATTGGACGATTTCATGGTTTAAGCTATCAATATCTTCAGGAGGTCCGAGGTAACTTTTCCTGAGCCGGTCTATTCCATCCTGAACATTGATCTGATGTACAGCTAATTCATTCAGAATATTTTGACGAGCTTCAAGATTCTCTTCCAACAGGTAACCCCTTATATTAATCCGCATATACAAAATATGACTGTTTATATCGCCGATGGTTCTGCGGGTTTTTACCGGATGATTGTACATGGTTTCTGTTTGCAGGTGAAGTTGCCCCGCTTGCCGGTAGGCGACCGCTCCCAGCACAACGACGAACAAAAGCATGGCCCCAAAACCAAGCTTAAGCTGCATCCCGATCTGAAGATTTTTGAAGTTCATTGGTTTATGCTTTTGCAAGTCGTATCCGACTCTATTATTATTTTCCAAAACCTTATTTCCGTTGCCTAAAGGCGAACGGCAAAGGATAGCGCTGTGAATAAGCAGTTTCGCTGATTAGATCGATATCCTTTGCCGTCACATTCATGTGACGGACAGGAATTTCCACCATCTGGTTTTACTCCATTTCTATTCCACAATCCTGTATTTTTCATCTTTTCCTGAACCTTTCAACAGTTCATTGATTTCTTTTTTTAGCTCAATCATTTTAAGTTCACGGCCTACGGTCAGCCGCTGAAACTGCAACAGTTCATCCATTTTCCTTTGTAAATCCGCTTCCGACTGCTTTTGTTGAGTGATGTCTGTAGTAAAACCATACCAGGTTATAGTGCCATCATCCAATTTCTCGGGAATGGATTTTTCTAACAGCCATTTCATTGCTTTGCCAGGAAGCTGAACTCTGAACTCAAAATTAGAAAGTGTCAGATTTTTGGCTGATTGTTCAATTTCCATCATCATTTTCACAATATCATCGGGATTCATGAATTCTGCTATGGGCGAAAAGTCCTCCAGTACATCTTCGGGTGAACATCCGTACAACTCACGGATACCTTCGGAGGCTATAGGAATGCAATAACTTCCGTCAGTTCTCCGGGTAAACTGAAAAATCATTCCCGGTGCATTGGCAGAAAGTTTTTTAAATTGAGTATTCCATTTTTGTATTGCCTCTTCCGCCTGCTTGCGCTGGGTAATGTCGATAAAACTAATGATTACTTCTGAAATTTCACCCCGGTCATCATAAGCAGGAAAGCCATTGACTGTGAGCCAGACCAAAGTCTTTCCTGCAGGTTGAATTACTCCAAGTACCATATTACTGAATGCTTTCCCTGATGAAATGACCCGGTTCACCGGGTATTCATCAATCTGCAATGGAACTCCGTCCGGATGAATAAATTTCCAGTCTTGATTGACGGCCAACCTGCCTTTCATTTGATCATCACTTAAACCCAGTAATTCCGATGACCTTGGATTGTTCATGATAATCGAAGTATCCGGCGCATGAACAACAATCCCGGCCTCGAGGTTCGTCAGCAAGCTGCGATACCTTACCTCGCTTTGCTTTTGTACCTCTTCCGCCTGTTTGCGCTTGCTGATATCGATAAAAGAGCAAACGACCTGCTGCACATTTCCATCGGCATTAAGCTGTGGCATGGCATCTACCAATAACCATACCCGATTGTGATTAACCGGATGATAAACGCCCATAACAATAGCCCTGACTGGCAGACCTGTTGCTATGGCCTGTGGTACAGGATGGGTTTCGCCCGGGAATGGAGAACCATCTTCGTGAATAACATTCCAATCAGGGTCGAACGATGTCTTACCCAACAATTGATCTTCAGTTAATCCAAGCAATTCAAGTGCTTTGGGATTACATAAAAGCATTTCGGACTGTGGCCCCTGAAGTAATACACCAACCGGCATATCCCAGACCAGATTTTTGAATTTGCGTTCGCTTTCTCTTAGCTCTTGTTCCGTTTTTTTACTTTCGGTAATGTCGATGCATGTACCCACCCATTCCTTGCACGATCCATCGGTATTTAAAAGTGGAATTCCGCGTACCATAAAATTCCGGTACACCCCATCGGCACGCCGGATGCGGTATTCAGTAAAATAGTTAATTTTTTGAGCGGCTGCTGTGCTCCAGGCTAAATAGGCCGATTCGCGGTCGTCGGGGTGTACGGCATCCAACCATTTCCAGCCTGCTACTTCTTCCAGGCTTTGTCCGCTGTACTCCCTCCACATTGGCATATCATCCACTACTCCATCGGGCGGCGTCGACCAGCCTATTTGTCCGGTACTTTCCAACGAAAACCGGTAGCGTTCTCCGCTTAATTTTAAAGCTTCTTCTGCCAATTTACTGTCGGTAATGTCGGTGAACTGAACAACAGCGTTTGTCACTTTCCCATGCGGATTGAGGATAGGTGATATGCTTACATCCAGATCGAGCTGAAGAATCTGTGCCGATTGAATGCCTCTTCCCGAAGCAGTATCGTAGCGGGCAACAAAGCGGACCATGGAAGCTTTCTCAAAAACATCGTGGATCAGGGACATCAATCCCTGTTTCTCAAAAACAGGGTCATTTAAAATATTGTATTTGCCAGTCACTTCTTCGTCGTGTAAGCTGAAAAGGGTCCGGCTTGCCTGGTTCATTTGGTTCAAATTTCCCTGTTCATCTAAAATCCAAAGTGCGTTCGGGCTGTTTTCGATCACGCTATTGAGAAAAACATGCGCATGCATCGTTTCCTCGGCCTGTTTACGTTCAGTAAAGTCCGACACAATTACGCATACATCACCGGTAACTTCCGAAGGCAACGGGCTGAACGAAAGGTGAAAATAACGGACTTCATTTTCAGGGCTCAACCAGGTAATCTCTCCACTACTTTTTTCGGCCAAACCTGAATTGAACAATCTAATGAAAGCCGGTTTCTCATTTTCGCCAATCAACTGACTGAAGCTGGCTCCCATGATTTGTTCAGCAGGACGAGCTACCATCTTTGCAAACTGACTGTTACAGTGAATGATCGTCATATCGGCCATGAGCGTTGCTGCACCTTCGTGCATCTCTTCCACCATAATACGGTAGGGCGTTTCGGCCGAAGTGAGTGAAAATATCCGCGCACCTTCGGCTCCTGAAACGATAATTGCATCCACTTCGCCGTTACGGATGGCATACAATGTTTCTTCAGCTTCGGTTAAACGCTGTTGGAGTTCTTCGTTTTCGGACCGGAGTCGGTTTTCTGTTTCAGATACTGATTGATTTGCCATCTTACAATTTATTACCAGGTATGAAAATCCTTTATTTTTGATTTGCCCTGCGCAGATCGAGTCCTACAAGCACACGATCGGTATCCGACATATCGCCGATGATCCGGCGCAAGGGAAGCGGCAACTTCTTGATGAGCGTTGGAGCAGCAAGAATCTGTTCGCCTGCAGCCAGATACGGCTTCTCATAAAGGTCAATTACTTCAAGCTCATACTGCCCTTTTAAATGTTCTTCGCAAATAACTTTTATGTTTGCTACTGCACGGTTCGATTGCGGCGTTGAACCGGCAATGTACAGTCGCAGGAGGTATTTTTGATCTGTGCCCAATGCCGCCAATTCGAAAGCCAGGTTAGTCAATTCTTTATTGCTGTCAGATTGTTTCATGTGGATTGCTCATTGATTCGTTTGAAATACTCCTTTGAAATAAATCCAGACCTACCAGCACCCGTTCGGTATCCGAAAGATCACCAATTATTTTCCGGACAGGTACGGGTAGCTTTCTGACCAGTGTTGGTACTGCAAAAATCTGATCATCGCCGGCAAGTTGAGGATTTACAAGCAGGTCAATCACCTCTATCTCATACTTGCCATCCAGTTTGTCTTCGCAAATTGCTTTCAGGGTTTTGAACGCATTGATTGATTTTGGCGTTTGCCCGGCAACGTACAATCTCAGAACCCATTCATCGCCTGTTGATTTAACGGGTAGGTTTTTTTCCGATGTTTTAGTGTTTGAGTTCATCTGTATATTTATAATGTTTGGTTCTTTAACGTTTAGTATGAGTAAAAGAAAGAAATCATTTTTCTTAGGTGCAGCGCACCGATGATATTTGTAGTAAAGTAGGAAGCTATCCTCGCAAAAGGTGCAGCGCACCGAAATGTTGGCACCATGGGAGAGATATTTCGGTGCGTTGCACCTTCCCATCTTTTAATCCATCTTTTTTCTACAAATATTTTGCGGCTCTGCCGCTATCGGGGCACAAAAGACAATGTTTTCATTATAACGAGTATATATAAAATTCACTTTTTCAAAATGGATAACTAAATTTTTTACCCGCACTCCCCTCATAGAACCTAAAGTTTTACTCTTTTACTTCAATCGATTCTTTATTCGGGGCATCGGCCTGCCGGTTTCTTCCCATTTCTTCGCGGTCTTCGGCCAAACGTATGGCTCTCGCCTGTTCAGTGTCGATAATTTTGAGCGCTTCGGCCTCATCTTTTTCAAATTCCAATTTAATCAGTTCGATCTGTGCCAGCATCGCTTTGCGCTTGCGTTCCATTTCAAGTTGTTTCCGCTGAACCTCCAGCTTACTGTATAATTTTAACGCACTTTCTTTCGACTCCTGTGCCGACCGTGCATTGCCTGTTAAAACTCCCTCCGGTCCGACATACACATCCATCAATTCCACTCCGTGATCGGTAAGCAGAAACTCGCGGATTTGATTGGAGTGCTTCATTCCCCTCGATTTCAGGATATACAATCCCCGGTTACGTTCACCTCCGATTTCAATATCGCGCAGAAGCAGCCAGGTATCCATCAAAGACGAAACGCCAAGATCTGTATGCTCTATATTGAATTGTAAATTGGTCAGGCTGGTAAAGAATCCGGTGATTTGGTGTAATTTCAAATAGTCGATCAATCGGATCATCATCAATTTGGCTTCCATTTCGTTGGTGCCAATGATAAAACTGTTGATCGGGTCAAGAATAACCGCTTTCGGGTTAAAATCCTTCACTGCTCTGAACATGGTAGCAAGATGCATCTCTAATCCGCAAAAGGTAGGACGGATGGAATGGAATAGCAGCAATCCTTTTTTTACCCAGGGTTCCATATGGATTCCGATGGAAAGCATATTGCGCATGATTTGGTTGGGTGATTCCTCCAGCGCAAAATACAGGACTTTTTCGCCGCGTTCGCAAGCTGCAACGGCAAAACTTGCAGCAGAACTGCTCTTGCCTGAACCAGCTGTACCCGAAACAAGAATACTGCTTCCTCTGAAGTAGCCCTTACCACCGAGCATCGTGTCGAGCCGAGGGATTCCGCTGGAAATCCGTTCCGAAGATACCTGGTAATCCAATCCGAGTGAAGTGATTGGAAATACCGAAAAACCGGTTTCGTCGATCAGAAAAGGAAACTCATTGGTGCCATGAATCGAACCACGGTACTTGGCCACGCGAAGCCGCCGGGTTGACGATTGCTCCGAAATGCGGTGGTCGAGAACAATGACACAATCGGAAACATACTCTTCCAATCCCTGCCGGGTAAATGTTTTGTCTCCGCTTTCGCCGGTTATGATGGCTGTCACGCCTTTATCCTTCAGCCAACGAAACAAGCGTCGTAGTTCGGCCCGCAGCAAGTTTGAATTGGATAGACCCGAAAAGAGCGATTCGATGGTATCCAAAACTACTCGCTTGGCGCCAACACTTTCAATCGCATAATTGAGCCGGATGAATAAGCCTTCGAGATCGTATTCGCCGGTAACTTCGATTTCACTTCGCTCGATATGAACATGATCGATGAAAAGCTTTTTTTGTGCAATCAGTTCGTTCAGATCGAACCCAAGCGAAGCTACATTGGTAGCAAGTTCATCGATGGTTTCCTCGAACGCCAGAAAAACACCGGGCTCGTTGTACTGAAGGGCTCCGCGAACCAGAAATTCCATGGCGAACAAGGTCTTGCCACAACCTGCATTCCCGCATACCAGGGTTGGCCTTCCTTTTGGCAATCCGCCGAACGTTATTTCATCGAGCCCTTTGATGCCAGTCGGTGATTTTTCAAGGACTGATGGCTGAATTTGTTCTTTTGTCTGTTCCATGATAGTTTATTTATTATTCCTTTTATTTTTCAATTGGTTATCGTTGGTCCGTTTGACCGCCTGCAACTGCCCCCGGTAGCAGGACAAACAAAAGCAGGCCTTCAAAGTCAGGCTTAAGCTGCATCGCGATTTTAATATTTATGAAGTTCATTTTTCTGTCTTTTTACGAGTCGTCGCTGACTCTTTGTTTATTCTGCAATCCTGAATTTTATACTTCCTTTACGGAATTTATGTGAAGTTAGTTCACCTTTTTCTTAAGCGCCAATTTCAGTTGTTAAGCTGCACCATTTCGTCCATTCTCATTAGCCTGCAGCGAAAAAATCTCATTTTTTGGGTAATCGAAACTGCAACTGTTTTGAATATTTTACCGAATATCCAAATGCTGTGCCATTTGGTCAAAATCCAGGCAGATTCAGCAGGTTCAAACAGCTATCCCTTTGATAATTAACAAGGAAAAAAACCGTTGAAGAATAGTTTTTTTTTCCAGATCCGCCATCTTCTTATTTTAAAATGTATTTTGAAAAATAA
>JBAWZG010000059.1:0-20635 GCA_037143155.1 Bacteroidia bacterium | reverse complement strand
GTGAGAATTGGCATTATTGGGTAGCTTTAGTATAACAGGAACGGCAGAGTGGTTCGTATTCTTCTTTTTCACCGAGCAAAACAAGTTTGTCGGCTTTCGAAAATCGGTGTGAGAACTGGGCCACATCGCCGCAGCGCATACAAATCGCATGAACTTTGGTAATGTGATCGGCAACAGCCATCAATCCGGGAATCGGACCGAAAGGTTTACCTTTAAAATCCATATCCAGCCCGGCAATGATCACCCGGATGCCCATGTTGGCTAAATTTATGCTCACGTCAATCAGACCGGCATCAAAAAACTGTGCTTCATCAATTCCAATCACATCCACATCACCGGTTAAAAGCATAATATTTCCCGAGCTTTCGACGGGAGTACACCGGATTGAATTCTCGTCATGCGAAACAACTTCAACGGTTGAATAGCGGGTGTCGATGGCCGGTTTGAATATTTCAACTTTCAGGCGTGCAATTTTCGCCCGTTTCAATCTGCGGATCAGCTCCTCAGTTTTTCCGGAAAACATTGAACCCGCAATCACTTCGATGGTGCCGGTTTTTTTTTGCCGGTCGATTCCCCTTTCAATAAACATGTTGATAATATGCTAAAGATTTTTGTACTTTTACCCTGCTTCAATTACCCCATTCATCTTGAAAGCATACGTTTCAGAATATGAATTCAGGTATTGAAAACAAAGATAAATTTAAATCATTACCATTAATAAAAATGAACAAACTCAAATTAATCCAGATCATCACAAAAGATTTGGAAGAACTCAAGACACTTACCGAAGAAATTGCTGAGAACATAGATGATTCATCATTAATTACTGAACTTGCATTGAGCAGAGCACGACTTTTGAGTCAGGAGCTTGAACTGTTATGCAGCTTTTCGCCTCCGAAAGATTCTTTGAAGGAAAATATTGAAGATGAAGATTTATTTGAAGACGAAGATGAAGTTTCCGATCTGATTGTTTCCGATCCTGAATTGGAAATTCTGCATTTTGAGGAACATGAATTTCCTGAAGACATTGAGCCCGAAGAGGAAGATATTGTTTACGATTCTGAAGACGAAGAAGAATTGAACGAAGAGGATCTGAATGAAGACGCAGGTGACGAAGAATTGGAGGTAGATGAAATTCCAGAAGAAGAGGACTTGACCGATGAGGTTGAAGAAGATGAAGAATTTGTGGCGGACTTCGATCAGGAAATTGACGGGGATGAATTGGAAGAACATGAATTGGAAGATTCTGATGAAGAGGATATTGATTTGGATGAAGAAGATGACGAATCGGAATACGAAGATTTGGAAGAAGAATCTATAAAGGAAGAACCGGTTCAGGATGTTGAAACAAAAACTTTTCACCAGCCTGAAGTCCGTGAAATGAGCATGGATGAATTAGGTGACGATGACGAAGAACCTATACAGTTCGCTCCAATTCCTGATTCATCAAGTCCGCCAGTTATGCATGAGATTCCCAAACCGGAAATTCCCAAGCCGGAAATTCAGGAGACTGAAAAGAAGGCCGTCGCAGAAACTTTTCAAAAAGAGCGTTCGCTGAATGATGTGATTGGGGAGAGCAAAGCAGAAGAAACAACTTTGGGCAATGGCCCGATTTCCAGCTTGAGTGCTGCCATTGGCCTGAACGACCGGTTTCTGTTTATCCGCGAAATTTTCAGCAACAATACCGACAAATTTAATACGGTCATTGAGCAACTCGATAAAATGGAAACAATTCAGCAGGCCGTTGATTACCTCAGGGTAAATCTGACGCTGGAGAAAAATGACACCAGCATGAGATTCGTGGATCTTCTGAAACGCAGGTTTACCAAATAGTACCATACAAAACATGGGGAAATTATATTTAATTCCTACTCCGATTGGCAATCTCGAGGATATGACTCTTCGCGGCATCCGTATATTAAAGGAAGTGGATTTAATTTTGGCTGAAGACACCCGAACTTCGTCAAAACTGCTCAATCATTTCGAGATAAAAAACAAACTGGCCTCGCATCATAAATTCAACGAGCACAAAACGGTTGAAATGATCGCCCGAAAAATTGAAGAAGGGAAAAATGTCGCGCTCATTTCAGATGCCGGTACTCCGGGAATCAGTGATCCGGGCTTTCTGTTGGTCCGGACTTGCCTTGAAAAAGACATCGAAGTGGAATGCTTGCCAGGTGCAACGGCTTTGATTCCGGCTTTGGTTAATTCAGGATTCCCTACCGACCGTTTTAGTTTCGAGGGATTTCTGCCACAAAAAAAAGGCAGGCAAAAGAAAATCAAGGAATTGGTCACTGAAACACGTACCATGATTTTTTACGAATCGCCATACCGCCTGATTAAAAGTCTGGAACAATTTGCCGAATACATGGGTCCCGATCGGCGTGCATCGGTTTCACGCGAATTGTCGAAGCTTTTTGAAGAAAACCGCAGAGGCACGCTGGCCGAACTGATCGAACATTTTAGTTCGAAAACCATCAAAGGCGAAATCGTAATTGTTTTGGAAGGTTTTCATACCGAAACTGAGGGGGAATGAGAGTTTACGATCACCTTTTTTTTGATCTGGACAATACGCTTTGGGATTTTACGGTTAACTCGAAGCTGGCTATGATGCAAACCCTCGAGTACAAGGGTCTCATGGCGAAAATTGAATTGTTTGATTCTTTTTTTGAAATCTACGAACAAATCAATAAGTCACTATGGAGCGACTATCATTCCAGAAAAATCACCAAACAAGCCTTAACTGTTGACCGGTTTTCGACATCATTGCTACAATTCGGAATAACTGATTTAAACTGGCAGGAAATCAATACCTGCTACCTTGAGTTCATGGCTCAGGAAACCGCATTGTTTCCTGAAACACGCGAAACACTGATTGCACTTCAGGCCAAAGGCTATCAAATGCACATTATAACCAATGGATTCAGTGAAGTGCAGCGCAAAAAACTATTCAACTGTGGTCTTTCCGAATTTTTTACCAAAGTATTTATTTCAGAAGAAATCCAATCGAATAAACCTCACCGGCAGATATTTGAGCATGCATTGAAATCGACCAACGCAAAAAAAAGCAGAAGTGTGATGATCGGTGATAACTGGGAAACAGACATTGAAGGGTCGCTTAAATTCGGCATGGATCAAATCATGTTTCTGAACCACAATCAGAATGCAATCCCGCATGTAATAGATTGCATCCGCCTGGCTTCAGATTGCAACTATTTAGAATTGAAACACCATATTAAAACTTATTTTGTGCAGAATATAGCTGATTTGATTGGGATTTTGTAATTTATACCGATTCTTAATAACCTTTGGCAGTTCCTGCACTCAAAATTCAAATCTTTGCTTTACAGCATCTTACAATTTTCAACCACCTCAATTGCCGGATTCTTATTTTTTAATATTTGTTTACAATGTTAAAATCTGTATTTATTTTCCGGGCAGGGTGGTAAGCCTATTCACATTTTTCTAAATTTGCCTTTGAATTTAAGTATCCGGAAGCTATCTGGATACTTAATTTTTAAGGACAGGGGTCAGAAGTAATACTAACTTAATATTCAGTTGGGTTTGGTTTGGGGGAATCAAATCTGGAATTAGAAAATTATAGCTGAATGGAAGTTGAGGTTCATTTTTACTCATGAAAGCAATCCTAAATTTTCCTTTGAATGAATGTATAATTGATAGGATTCAGGCCCTTTTTCAAACTTTTGGCCTATTTCTTTAGTTTTTTTAAAGTTTTTAACAAATTCTTTGATTTTGTTATGTGTTCTGAATTAACATTTTTTTACATTTATGGGCTGATCTTTTCTGCGATCCTGGTAAATCACAAATAGCAGTTCGGAAAAGCTTTGAAACAGATGAAAAATCAACCAGACTAAGTCTGGTCAAAATAGTGTTTTTTGTTGAAGCTGTTTAATTTAAAATAATTCTCTATGAAAAAAATCGTGTTATTACTTGCATTTTTTGCAATTGGTTTGCAGGTCCTGATGGCCCAAACCAAGGAGATCACAGGGAAGGTTTCTTCCTCCGATGATGGAGGTGGCATTCCTGGGGTTACTGTGTCAGTAAAAGGAACAACTTTGGGAACAGTTACCGACATGGACGGTAAGTTCAAGTTAAAAGTTCCTCAAGATGCCAAAACAATGGTATTTTCTTTTGTTGGAATGACCACTCAGGAAATTGCCATTGGCAATCAATCAACGGTAAATGTAAAACTTGCTTCTGAAAACATCTCAGTGGATGAAGTAATTGTTACTGCCTTTGGTATTAAAAGAAAACCTAAGGAAATGGGGGTTGCAACTGCAAAAGTTGACAACCAGGAGTTGGTTCAGGCTTCACCATCCAACGTAATGAACGGTATGGCTGGTAAAGTTTCAGGTCTTCAGATCAACACTATTAATAATGGTGTAAACCCTGATACCAAAATCACACTTCGTGGTAACCGTCACTTCCTGGCCTCTAACCAGGCATTGGTTGTTCTGGATGGAGTCCCTGTAAGTGCTACTTACCTGAATTCAATCAACCCTAACGACATTGAAAACGTTAACGTATTGAAAGGTGCTTCGGCAGCTGCTCTTTATGGAAACGACGCTTCAAACGGGGTATTGATTGTGACCACCAAAAAAGGTGACAAAGGTAAATTAACTGTAAAAGTCAGCAACACCACTACATTTGAACAAGTCTCGTATTTGCCTAATCTACAGACTCGTTTCGGTGGAGGTTCCAGTGAAACTACCAGTAATTCTGATCCTAACTACACGTTCTTTGTAGGACCAGGCCGTAACACAGACCCTCACACTTCGTATGAAAACCAAACTTTTGGATCTGAATTCAATGGTCAGATGGTAATCCTTGGTGGTAAACTGGTGGATGGTTCTTACCAAATGATTCCTTACAGTGCTGTTGCAAACCAGAAGAGAAACTTCTTCCAGACAGGTATTTCGTCGCAAAACGACATTTCTGTAAGCGGTGGAGATGACAACGGAAGCTTCTATCTTTCGGCTCAGGATGTGAATACAACCGGAACGATTATGGATGATACCAACCGCAGGTCGGGTGCACGTATGGCAGCCAGCAGAAAATACGGAAAGTTTACTGCCGATTATACCATCGGTTTTACTCAGACCAACACCAGCCAGTCTGGTGGTGACATGAACCAGAACCGTGGAGTATACTGGAATGTATTAAATACACCTCCTGAAGTTCCAATCACGAAATACAAGGATATCGTAAATAATCCATTCGCACAGTTAGACGGATATTTTAATGCGTACTATCCAAACCCATACTGGCAGATTGCTCATTCACGCCAGAACCAAAAACGCAACGATGTGTTGGGTTCGGTGAATTTATCCTTAAAAGCTACCAAATGGCTCGAATTGTCTAACCGTACCGGTCTTACCTTCAATACAACGAACAATCACAACTACAAGGATGAAGCGGTGTACAATTCTTATTCAGCAACCGATCCATGGAGCCAAGGCCACATGGGAGCCCCTGCTGACAATGGAAAAACAACTAAAACCTATGCCGGAAATTCAAGCGATCAGATGAGGCAGACCTTCATTGTTACCAATGACTTCCTGGCAGCATTTGATACCAAGTTTGAAGATTTCTCTTTGAAAGCAATTATTGGTAATTCGCTCTATTCACAAAAGTATGAAACCATTTTTGATGCAGCGAGTGCTCTTGTAATTCCTGGTGTGTATAACATCAGCAACCGTGTAGGTGAACCTTCTGTTTCACAGTCTACCTTGGCACGTAATTCTATCGGCGTATTTGCAGATGCAACTATCGGTTATAAATCATTTGCCTTCCTTCACTTCTCTGGTCGTAACGACTGGGATTCCAGGTTGACTAAGGATAACCGCTCTTTCTTCTACCCAGCAGTTGACGCCAGTGTAGTTTTATCTGAAATGTTCCCATCATTGATTAGCAACCCGGTTCTTTCTTTCCTGAAAATAAGAGGGGGTTATTCACAAACCGGACAAATTTCTTTGGACAACTGGTACGGAACTCTTCCATCATTTCCTGCAGCAGCCGGATTCCCATATGGAAGCACCGCTGGATTTTCATACAGCACAACTTTGAGCAACCCGTTGCTTAAACCAGAAAAAACGAACGAAATGGAAATTGGTGCTGAATTTAGTTTCCTAAAAAACAAAATTCACTTAGAAACCAATGCCTACAAATCCAACACAATGGATCAGACAATTCCTGCAACTATTTCTGCAGCAACCGGATTCTACAGCGCTTTAATCAATGCTGGTGAATTGGAAAACAGAGGTATCGAAGCAGACTTAAAATTCACTCCAATTCTGGATTTGGGTAAAGTAGTTTGGAATGCATCAATTAACTTTGCTTACATGGAATCAAAAGTTATTTCCATTCTGCCTGGCTTAAACGAAATTCCAATTCCAAACAGTGATGGTACCACTGCCTATGTTTCTTATGCAGTAGTCGGACAGCAGTTCCCTGCTATCAAAGTTACTGACGTAAAAAGAACTCCTGCAGGCAACATGATTGTTGATGCCGTCACAGGTCTTCCAACCAAAGAACCCGCTATCCAGCAAGTTGGTCATGGTAACCCGAATACAATTCTGGGCTTATCTACTGATGTTGCTTATCAGGGATTCCGCTTGTCAGCGGTTGTTGAGTATCGTGGTGGAAACATGATTTACAATGGAGTAGGAAATGCACTTGATTTTACCGGTGTATCTGAACACTCTGCTCAAAACGGACGTCAGCCATTTATTATTCCGGGATCTGTAATAGAAACTTCTCCTGGTGTTTATACTCCAAATACAACTGCTTTAGTTACTAATGCTTCACGGCCGTTATGGGTAAACTCTGATTACCACAACACTCAACGGGCTTATGTAACAAGTGCTGCTTTCTGGAAATTAAGAGAAGTTGCTTTAACTTACGACGTTCCTGTGCAGAACCTTTTTGGTGGCAAAGTAATCAAAATGGCACAAGTTGGCCTTATTGGAAGAAACCTGCTGATGTTACGTCCTAAATCAAACGTATGGACCGATCCTGAGTTCAATAACTCATCTTCGTCGAGTAATGCCGTTGGTTTTACTACTGAAGATCAGACTCCTCCTACCAGGTTATACGGATTTAGTGTAAAACTCACTTTCTAAAACTTTAATTTAAAATACGATGAATAAGAAAATATTAACACTTTTAGTTTCATTGGCAATTTTAGGAAGTTCTTGCTCTGACTTTCTAACTGTGAATGAAGTGAATCCGAACAGCGCTTCGAAGGTTCCTGCCAAACTGCTCCTTCCGGCTGCCTTGAACAATACAGCCGCTACCATGAATAATCCGGATCGATTTGAGTTCGTTTACCTTTGGTACGGACTGTGGTCTATCAGTTCAGGTTATTCACAGCCTCAGTCGCTGGTACAATACAAATTGTATAACAGCAGTTATGAAAATGCATTCCACGAAAGCTACACTACAGGTCAGAACTTCGATGACATAGTGAAATCTTCTACTGATCCTAAGGATGCCAGTTTTAAAGCAATCGCAATGATTATGAAAGTTTATATTTTTCAGAATCTGGTTGATGTCTGGGGAAATGTTCCATACTCGGAAGCTTTCAGCGCTGTAGCTGGTATTTTGAAACCTAAGTATGATGACCAAAAAGTTATCTACGAAGATTTGATCAAGAAACTTGATGAAGCCATTGGTTTAATCCAAAAAAGACCTGCTGATGCAACGGAAATCGGTGCTGCAAGCGACATCATTTTTGCCGGAAACATGGATCTTTGGGCTAAATTCGCCAATACAATTAAATTGAGAATGTTGGTTCACCAATCGGGTATGAGCGGCCGTGATGCTTACATCAAATCTGCCATTGCTACTACCGCTTCAGTGGGTTATCTGGGTGCCGGCGAAGGTGCTCTGAGCAATCCGGGTTATCTGAGCTCAGCTGGTAAAATGAATCCTTTCTATAATAATTATTACTTGCCAAATGGATCAACTGCTCCGGATGGTGTTACCTATCACAATGCAGGAAAAGATGCTATTGACTGGATGAAAGCAACGAATGATACACGTATCGGACGATTCTTTAATCCTTACAGTGCAAACCTGTTTGCCGGTAATGCTTTGGGCGCAACTGCACCACCACTTACTGCAGCAAATACTTCAAAACTTGGATATAAAGCTGGAGATAAAAGCTACATGATCGGAACCTATGATAAATCGGCTCCTATTCTGACTGACTTCGAAAGTTTGTTTGTACAAGCCGAAGCTGCTGAAAGAGGTTATATCAGTGGATCAGGTAAAGACCTGTACAATGCCGCTGTTACCCAATCGTTCATTTACAATGGGCTGACTGCTGCTGATGCTGCTACATTCTATACTCAGAATATGTTCACCGTTAACTATGACAATGCTTCGAATAAAATCAATTTGATTTTAGCTCAGAAATGGGTTGCACTTAACGGAGTTGCACCAGTTGAAATCTGGACCGATTACAGAAGATCAGGCCTTCCTGGAGTAACCATTCATTTCAGTGAAGATGCTAACAAACTCAGCGAAACACCTCCAGTTCGTTTACTCTATCCACAACGTGAGATCTCAGTAAATAACGATAATGTGGTTGCCGTCGGTACGATTGATGCATTTAAATCTAAAATCTTCTGGCAGAACCGTTAATAATTCATTTATTTAAAAACGATTAAGTATGAAAAATAAAATAATCTTGTTGGTCTCATTCTTTACCGTCGTATTCTCGCTGGTGTCTTGCTTGAAAGATAATGTAGGCGAATACTGGAAAGATGACCTGGCCGGTAAAATGTATGCTACCGTTGCCGTACCAACCCTGCAACAACTTGCTCTTAGTCCGGTTCCAGGGGATGTGAAATATGATTTTCTTTTGAATATCGCAACTGATGCGCTTCCTGCTGAAGACATCACTGTTACATTGGCAATTGATCCTGCTGCTGTAACTGCATACAATGCAAGAACAGGTAAAAAATTCCAGCCATTTCCAAATATTGAAATCCTGACCAAAACGGTGCTGATCGCCAAAGGAACCCGGAACGCTACGGCCTCGGCCAAGGTTTGGGGTGCTGAGAAACTGGATGCATGCGCTAATTTTATGGCTGCAATTTCAATCGCATCGGCAAAAACTGCTTCAGGTGCTGACATTGCAATAGCTGGAAATATGAAATCGAATTTGACCTCATTACCGATTTCCAATCCATATGCCGGAAATTATGCAATTGTACAAGGATATCGCATACGCCCTGGCAACGCAACGGAACCTGTTGCTGAAGGTACAATAGAAGCTTTTAAAACAGTCGACTGTAAGACAGTTAGCAAAGTAGGATTTGGAAACTATTCAGCTTACAGTATTTCCATTGAAGTTACTTCAGAAACTGTAGTTGTTGGTGGTACTACCTGCTTTAAGGTTATTGCTACTCCGTTTGATCCTGCTACCGGTAACTCTGTTGGTGGTATGTGGCCAGCATGGACTGGAGATGCTACTTTAGCACCTGCTGATAAAACTATTAATTATTACAATCCGGTTACAAAGACTTTTGTATTGAATTGTTATTACGTTAGTGGTGCAGGTAATCGTATCATGTATGAAGTGCTAACGCGTCAATAAATCTATTTGATTTTACTAATTATCAGGCTGGATTTTACTTTGAATAATTTAATATTCAGCTTGATAACTAATAAAATGAATTTAATGTTTTATTAAAAAAGAAAATTAAATATGAAAAATAAAAATAGAATTTTAATAATGCTGCTTGTCTTATCCGGCTTGTTTACAATGCAGAGTTGTACAAAAGAAGATAAAACAACGTTCACGGTCTTCCATGCCTTTACAGATCCTGCAGCTGTATCTCCTGCTGATGCAGCTACTATAACTATTCCAGGAACAACAGTTGATCTGAAATGGGCTTCTACAAATGCGGATGGTGATGCGGTAATAGCTGATGTATATTTTGGAACTTCGAGCAAACCGGCTTTGTACAAAGCTGCACATAATTCTTTGACTCTTACCGTTCCTGTTATAAAAGGTAAGACCTACTACTGGCATGTAATCATGAAAGACAAAAATGGCATCACGACTACCGGTGCAACCTTTAGTTTCACTGTATTTGAACCTATCGGTATTTTTGTTGGTAATTTCCTTTGTGATGAACCTGCTGAAGCCTACAATTACGATGTGGCTTTTGCAAAGACCAGCGATAATACGATTCAAACTGACAACTACTGGAATTCAGGTTGGACATCAGTATTTACATTGGACTACACTAAAAACACTTATACTATGCCAAGTACAACTTGGTCAAGTGGTTATTTTGGTGTTGAAGCCGGAACAATTGATCCAAAAACTGGAACAATGGTTGGTAATTATACCATATCTCAAACAAAGGCTGGTGTAACCAAAGTTATCGAAGAAGGTGTTCATACCTACACCAAAAAGTAAAATTGGAGAAATCTAACTTAATTAATTAAGTAATTTTTATTCGATAAATTTTAAAAGAGGCCGTCTCAATTTAGTTTGTGGCGGCCTCTGTTTTTGGTATGAAAAAGATGGGCGAATTTCTTCTGCGAAAGAGATCTTTTATCAATCCAAGGATTGGCAGAAGCATTTTATTTGATTGTAATGTAGGATATTTGAATCAGTTCTTGGTAATTACCGCATTAAACCGGAACCCGATTCCATGAAGATTGAGAATCTTGATCGAATCATCGCTGCCCAGGTATTTACGTAGCCTGGAAATAAAGACATCCAGGCTTCTTCCCAGGTAATAGTCGTCGGAACCCCAGACCTGTTTTAGAATGTCGGAACGGCTTAAAACTTTATTTGGATTATCACAGAAATAACGTAGCAATTCGGCTTCCTTATAGGTGAGCGTTTTACGATCGATCGTGTCGTCCAATACCAGACTGTCAAAATAGAAATTAAATTTTCCTACCTTGTAATAAATCTGGTCAGGCGATGTATCCACCTGGTTCAGGCTTCTTTTCAGAAAGACCCGGATTTTCAAAAGCAATTCTTCCATGCTGAATGGCTTGGTGATATAGTCGTCGCCACCTATGGTTAATCCTGTGATTCGGTCTTCGGTCATCGAACGGGCTGTCAGGAAAATAATCGGAACATGATCATCAATTTCCCTGATCTCTTTGGCGACTGTAAAACCATCTTTCTTTGGAAGCATCACATCCAGCAGACACAGGCTGAATTTACCCGATTTAAATGCCTTGACAGCAGCTTCTCCATCAGCAGTTGAGGTTACCAGATATCCATTTTGTTCCAGGTTATCCCTGATAATAAAATTGAGAGTCTGGTCATCCTCAACCAACAGAATTTTTTCGCCCTGAAAGTTCATCATACTTATTTCTTTATGTATAGGATAAATGTACTTCCTTTCCTCGAATTTTCAATCACATTGATTCGCCATCCGTGCCGTTGCACAATCTTTTGCACATAATCCAACCCTAATCCAAAACCTTTAACGTCGTGCACATTCCCTGTTGGAACCCGGTAAAAACGGTTAAAAATCTGCTTCCGGTAGGCCTTTGGAATACCAATCCCGTTGTCGTTGAACGAAATAATGTATTGACGTTTAATCTCTTCAAGTTTAATCAATATATCGGGTTCTACCGAACAGTATTTGATGGCATTGTCAAGAATATTGTAAATCAGATTGGAGAAATGAAGTTTGTCGGCGCCGATTTCAGCCTCTTTGATTTCAGATTCAAGATGGATCGAATAGGTTCTTCCATTCTGACTGTTCCTGAATTCCTGAATCGTTTCAGTAAAAAATTCAGCGAGTTTTATTTGTTGCAGGTTCAAATGTAGTTTTGTTTTTTCAATGGTCGCCATTTGCAGTAATTTTTCGACATGTGCCGAAAGACGCTGATTTTGCTGTTCCACAATTCGCACATAGTCGGCAAGTCGCTCAGGCTGCTCGATTATTTTTGGATTTGACAAAACTTTGGATGCCAGATCAATGGAGGCAATGGGAGTTTTAAACTCGTGAGTCAGATTGTTGATGAAATTTTTCTGGATCTCGCTGAGTTGTTTTTGCTTGATGATAATATATAACGCATATCCAAAGAAAATGACCACAAAAAACAGGATTCCGTTTAAAAGATACCAGGTAACCAGTCTCGAATTATTGAACTGCGAACGATCCGGAAAATGAACACCGAAGTAATATGTGAATTTTTCGCAGGTAGGTAAAGTGCATACTTTCTTTTTCTTCTCCTCCTTCTTGTTCGGCGTATTATAATTCTTCTCGAACATGATTTCTTCCTGACTGCAGTAGATCGTATCGTGATTTCCGGATACCATGGAATACTTGCCAATGGAATCTCCGTTCATTGCATTTCCATAAACCATCCGTTTTGTATTGCAGTCATAGATTCCATATTCAAAAGCCAGATTCAGGTTCCTTTTCTTGAATTCGGTGGTTAGGAAATGGTCCAGCAGTTTGGGGTCAATCACGTCATTTACATTGACAACATAGTAATTGTTTGAGATTTGCTCCACCTCAGAAACATCGGTCGGTTTCGATGAATGACCATATACCTTCCGGTTGTAATCCTTAATCTGACTGGCCACGCTGTGCAAAGCACTTGTTGCCATTTGATGAAACTGCTTTTCATTCAGGTCATACGAGTTCTTCAGGAAGAACAACTGAATGAGAAGAATCCCAACGACCGAAACCGTAGCCATTATAATCACAAAACCAATTGAATTTCTCTTCATACCAAACCGTCTTCTGTTGATTCACTCTACGAAACTACTCAAAAAACGCACCCGATATATTCATTAACATCTCATTAACAAAAGTTTATTGACTTTAACATCAATTCAGTAAAAGGTTTTTTAGTTTTGTGTTTATAGTATAACTTGATTGATTAAATTTGAATCTGACTTT
This sequence comes from Bacteroidia bacterium, assembly GCA_037143155.1. GTDB lineage: Bacteria > Bacteroidota > Bacteroidia > Bacteroidales > Prolixibacteraceae > Aquipluma. The sequence goes on along the minus strand of JBAWZG010000059.1, from coordinate 7,715 downwards.
ATGACTCAAAACAAATTGTTACCTTTTAAAAGTAAAATTATATGAAAAAAAGTATTACGCTTCTTTTAGCAATTCTGATCTGTATTCCAACTTTAATCTTTGCACAAGATGCAAAATCACGGATCGCATTTGAAAAACTTCAACACAATTTCGGAACATTTAAGGAAGAACTTGGTGTTCAATCGGTGGCTTTCAATTTCAAAAACGACGGTACAGTTCCTCTTATCCTGAACAATGTGCAGGCATCGTGTGGATGCACCACTCCTGAATGGACCCGTGAACCAGTTGCCCCCGGAGCAAAAGGGGTCATAAAAGTTAGCTACGATCCAAGAAACCGTCCGGGCGTATTCAACAAAACCATCCGGGTAAGCTCGAATGCCGAAAATGCCGATGTGGTGCTCACTATTCTTGGAGAAGTTACTCCACGGGCACGTACAGTTGAAGAAGATTTTCCAAATGAAATTGGTCCGCTTCGTGCCAAAACAAACCACATTGCTTTTACTTCAATTAAAGAAAAGACGGTCCGGAAAGATAGTACTGAAATCGTAAATAATTCGGATCAGCCTGTTCAGTTGAGTTTCAAAACCCCTCCTCCTCACCTGAGTGTAGTTGTTAAACCAGCGAAATTAGCTCCGAAACAAAAGGGCTACCTCGTGGTGACCTTCGACGCCAACCAAATTCAGGCCATTGGATTTGTGATGCACCGCATTTATCTGAACCTCGATGGTCCGGATGATTACAAAAACTCAATTGCCGTCAGCGCAACACTCGAAGAAGACTTCTCGAAATTATCGGCAGAGGAATTAAAAAATGCACCAGTGGTTTCTTATGACATGGAATCGTTCGATTTTGGTGACATTAAACCGGGTACTAAAAATGAACATGTTTTTAACATGAAGAATACAGGTAAGATGAATCTGATCATTCGCGATGTAAAAAGTTCATGTGGCTGTACCGCTGTTTCTCCTCCAAAAAATATCGTTGGAGCCGGCGAAACGGTGCCGCTGAAAGTGGTCTTTGATTCAACGGGAAAAAGTGGACGTCAGAATAAAACGATCACTGTAATTACAAACGATCCGAAAAACCCAACAACAATCCTTCGTATTTCAAGCAATATTCTGGCCCAGTAATTAACGAAAATATGGATTCATGGAAGCCGGTTCAGCCTATTGAACCGGCTTCTTTTTTACAAACCTAACAATTTTCAAAATAATCCATTTTTCAGGTCTATTAATTCTGGACTGATAGTTACATTCGCATAAAATTTCTGCACATGATTGGAGATCAATTCCATTTCCATATTGAAAATGATCCGAAGTACTCCGGGCTCAATGTAAATCAAGGCATTGAACCCTTACCTTCGGTGAGCGAAGACTCTGTTAGTCAGTTCCTGAAAAATAAGAAGAAACGTGCATATACAGTAGAGCAATATGTTGATGGAATCCTGAATGGCGATATAACCATGTTAAGTCAGGCGGTAACATTGGTTGAAAGTTCGAAACCACAGCACCAGGAAATCGCTCAGGAAATCATCGTGAAATGTTTGCCTTTCTCCGGAAATTCAGTCCGGATAGGAATTACAGGAGTTCCGGGTGTGGGAAAAAGCACCTTTATAGAAGCCATGGGCAAATACATCACAGCTCAAGGCAAAAAGCTGGCTGTCCTGGCCATCGATCCGAGCAGTGAACGAACCAAAGGAAGTATTCTGGGCGACAAAACACGTATGGAAGACCTTTCGGTTGATCCAAATGCCTATATCCGGCCTTCCCCTTCGGCAGGTTCATTGGGTGGAGTGGCCCGGAAGACACGTGAAACCATTGTACTGTGCGAAGCTGCCGGATTTAATCATATTTTTATAGAAACGGTTGGTGTCGGTCAAAGCGAAACTGCAGTACATTCTATGGTCGATTTTTTTCTTTTGCTCATGCTGGCCGGCGCCGGTGACGAATTGCAGGGAATAAAGCGCGGTATCATGGAAATGGCTGATGCCATAACCATCAACAAAGCCGATGGGAACAACATCGAAAAAGCTGGTCTGGCCAGAGTGCAATATATGAATGCCTTACATTTGTTCCCAGCACCAGATTCAGGATGGAAACCCAAAGTCTTGACTTGTTCTGCCTACAAGAAAACCGGGATAAGTGAAATTTGGCAAATGATTGATGAATACCTGATTCATGTAAAAAACAACCTTTATTTTCAGAATCGCAGAAATCAGCAATCCAAATTCTGGATGTATGAAACCATTAACGAATACCTGCGGAATGATTTTTACCAAGACGAAAAAATCATCAGGTTGATGGAAGAGTCGGAGCGCAAAGTTTTGAAGGAGGAAATTTCTTCGTTTTCGGCGGCAAAAAAGTTGCTGGAATTTTATGACCAAATCAGAAATAATAAACATAAACACATCAAATAATCAGATTCATGAGAAATCAGTTCGTAATTTTAGTTCTGGCCCTGGCCATTATTTCGTGTCAAAAGCCAAAAGATGAGTATTCGATTAAAGGATCAATTGCGGGAGTTGAAAAGGGTAAAGTCTACCTTCTGAAACTGGTTGCAGGGCAACCACAGACCGTTGACAGTACTGTTCTGGATGGTGGCAAATTTGCTTTTAAAGGCAAAATGCCCTTACCTGATATCAGGTTCTTCCGCCTGAATCAGAAGGATTACTTCGCTCAATTCTTTCTCGACAATGCGGACATTTCAGTTAAGGCCAATAAGGACAGTCTTAGAAGCACCAAAATTACCGGTTCACCATCACAGGATATTTTCCAGATATTTATTAATGAAATGCAAAAACTGAATAAGGACGGAACGGCACTTCAGGGAAAATACCAAAATGCAATGCAAACCGGAAATACGAGTGAGGCTGAAAAAGCTAAAATCGACCTTCAGGCTATGATGGACAATAATATGGTCTATACCAAAAATTTTGTAAAAGAACATTCAACATCAGTTGTTTCAGCTTATATCACTCTTGTCCAATTATCTTCACAGCTTGATGGCACAGAACTGGAATCGATTGTCAGCAAATATCCACCTGAAATCAGCACCTCCGAATATGTGGTCAAACTGAAAGAGATTGTTTTGGAGCAGAAAAAAACTGCTGTTGGGGTTGTTGCCCCTGATTTTACTATGAAAACTCCTGAAGGAAAACCTTTAGCATTATCTTCTTATCGTGGTAAAATCGTATTGGTTGATTTCTGGGCTTCCTGGTGTGGTCCATGCCGTCAGGAGAATCCCAATCTGGTCAGATTGTATCAGCAATATCACCCTAAAGGATTCGAAATTTTAGGCGTTTCGCTCGACCGGACAAAAGAAGAATGGGTAAAGGCGATACAAGTAGACCAGCTGACATGGAGTCATGTTTCGGATCTCCAGTTCTGGCAGAATTCTGCAGCACGTTTATATTCAGTCAATGTTGTGCCTCAATCCTTTCTGCTCGATAAAGATGGAAAAATCCTTGCAAAAATATTGAAACCCGGACAACTTGAAGGTAAGCTTAAAGAATTGTTCCCAAATTAGGACGGTTTAAAATATCAGAAAAAAGGAAAGGCTTCAGTTTGTTGTCTTTCCTTTTGCTTTGATTTTGTGCTAAATGCTGAGGAGATGACAAAGAAAAGTAAAACTTTTCATCGCATCAGTATGTTACTATGCTGTTTGATTTAATTCTAAAGAAGCTATCAGTTATGAGTTACGATTTATTAGTTATAGGAAGTGGACCTGGCGGATATGTCGCTGCCATCAGGGCTGCTCAATTGGGCTTAAATGTTGGGGTGATTGAGAAGGAAAATCTGGGCGGAATTTGCCTGAACTGGGGTTGTATTCCAACTAAATCGCTCCTGAAAAGCGCGCAGGCGCTGGAGTATGCCAAACATGCCGCCGATTATGGAGTTTCCATTTCAGGAGAGATAAAACCTGACTTTGAGGCCATGGTAAAACGAAGCCGTGGAGTAGCTGAAGGAATGAGCAAAGGAATTCAGTTTCTATTGACCAAAAATAAAATTGAAGTAATCAACGGATTTGGCCGGCTCAATGACCGGAATTCGGTGGAAGTGACCGACGAAACCGGCAAACGAACGCTTCATTCAACAAAATACATCATTCTGGCTACAGGGGCACGTTCTCGTGAATTGCCAAATCTGGAGCAGGATGGCGAAAAAATTATCGGTTACCGCGAAGCTATGACGCTTCCCAAACAACCCAAATCAATGGTGGTGGTAGGGTCCGGAGCCATAGGCAGTGAATTCGCTTATTTCTATCAGAGTATCGGAACCGATGTGACTTTGGTTGAATATCTGCCCAATGTGGTTCCAAACGAGGATGAAGAAGTTTCGAAAACATTGGAGCGTTCGTTCAAGAAGATGAAAATGAAGGTTTTCACCAATGCTTCCGTTGAATCGGTCGATACAAGTGGAAAACTTTGTAAGGTAACCGTAAAAACCAAAAAAGGCGAAGAAATCGTCGAGGCCGAAATTGTTCTTTCGGCTGTTGGTATTGCACCAAACCTTGAAAATATCGGGATTGAAGAGCTGGGAATCGTACTCGAAAATGGGAAAGTCAAAGTCAATGAATTTTACCAGACCAATGTGGAATCGGTATTTGCCATTGGCGATATCGTTGCTGGCCCTGCTTTGGCTCATGTGGCATCGGCAGAAGGGATTGTCTGTGTTGAGAAGATTGCCGGGTTAAATCCGCATCCGATTGACTATTCAAATATTCCGGGCTGTACCTACACTAATCCTGAAGTTTCATCGCTTGGGATGACCGAACAAAAAGCCAAAGATGCAGGTTACGAAGTAAAAGTTGGAAAATTTCCTTTCTCAGCAAGTGGAAAAGCAAGTGCTTCAGGCCAGAAAGATGGCTTTGTAAAGCTGATTTTCGATGCGAAATACGGGGAATTACTGGGAGCTCACATGATTGGAGGAAACGTAACCGAAATGATTGCAGAACTGGTCGTTGCCAAAAAACTGGAAATAACCGGACATGAGCTGATCAAGTCGATACATCCTCATCCTACTATGAGTGAGGCTATTATGGAAGCTGCTGCTGCTGCTTATGGAGAAGTAATCCATTTATAAATGGATAGGAATAAGTACCCGATAAAATATTATTGTCGATTTCGGCATTCAGTATCAGACCCAACTATTTTTAGTTGGGTTTTTTTATTCGAATTTTGGAGCCATTTGTTAAAAAAATCTTAATCTGTTGATTTACAGGCACATTATTTTTCTGCGTGAATAATATTTCTATTTTTGTTTTGTTAAAATCTAAAAAACCAAAAAAATGAAAAAAAATCTTGTTCTGCTACCCGTAGCACTTTTGCTAATGACCACTGCCTTTGCTGGCGGGATCTTAACAAACTCAAACCAAAGTGCTCAATTTGCGCGTATGCTTTCCAGAAGTGCCTCCACAGATCTGGATGCTGTGTATTTTAATCCTGCAGGATTGTCCCAGCTTGAAAATGGTTTTTACTTCGGTTTGCACAACCAGTCAATTACCCAAACAAAAACTGTAAACAGTGAGTTTCCCTTTCTGAATACTCCAAAGTACATTGGCGATGTAGCTGCACCTATTTTCCCAACTGCATTTGCTGTTTACAAGCTCGACAACTGGGCATTTTCTGCTGGTTTTGGTCCAAATGGTGGCGGTGGAAGTGCCAAATATAAAACTGGACTTCCTTCATTTGAAAAGGATATTTCAACACTTGTTCCCAAATTGGCTGGTCTGAAACCATTAGGCTATGATGTTACAGGTTATGGAGTTAACATCTCTTTTGAAGGCACTTCTGTCTTTTGGGGAATTCAGGCTGGTGCAACCTACAAAATCAATAAGGTACTTTCGGTTTATGGAGGAGCAAGATATTTGCCTTCAGTGAACACCTATAATGGAAGTATTAAAGATATTAGTGTAATTGTTAATGGTAAGTCACAAGCTGCTTCGGGTTGGTTGAGTACAACTTCAACCAGCCTTATAGGTATTGCCGGGCAAGCCGCTTCTGCAGCAAGCAGACTTAGTTCTATCGCAACTCAGGCTCAGGCTTTGGTTACAGCTGGTGCTGGTGGCTTTACGCTCGCTCAAGTGCAGGGAGCCGGCTACATTACTGCAGACCAAAGGGCTCAAGTTGAAGGTGGACTTGCACTTCTTGGAATGACTCCTGCCCAGATAGCAGCTGCGAATTTGACCACAGTTCAGGCAACATACGCCACTGCCGCAACAACCTATCAGGGACAAGCTGCTCAGCTAACCGGAACAGCCGCGGTTTTAGCCGGAACTGCCGCCAAATTGGGCGATAAAGCAGTCGATACCAAACAAACCGGCGCTGGGATTACCCCAATTATTGGGTTCGACGTCAATCTCGACAAATTGAATATTGGAGTTAAATACGAGGTCCAAACAGTTTTGAAATTGACCAATTCAACCAAAGTTGATGGTACCGGACTTTTCCCTGACGGACAGGCAAGCAGAAGCGACATTCCTGCAATTCTTTCTGTTGGAGCTGATTACAAAGTAGCCAAAGCTTTTAAAGTATCGGGTTCATACATTATGTATTTCGACAAAAATGTGAACTGGGGAGGAAATATTTATAGTCAGGCCCGCACAATCGATAAAAACTATGTGGAAATGGCTTTAGGTCTTGAATATAAACTGAATGACAAAATTGCATTGAGTGCTGGTTACCTGAGTTCAATTACCGGAGTTAGCGAAGCATACCAAAGCGATTTTAGCTATAGCAACGACTCGTACACATTTGGTGGAGGTTTTCAGTATAATATATCCAAAAAATTAGTTTTGGATGCTGGTGTAATGCTCACCACATACAAGGATAAAACGAAATCTTTTACAGATGCTACTTTTGGAAATTATAAAGAAACCTACGGAAAAGACACCTTCACTTTTGCCTTTGGTATCGGTTACAAAATTTTCTAAGATTTGATTTTCTGACAAAAGGGTGCTTATTTTCAGGAATAAGCACCCTTTTTATTTTCCATTTAAACTATATTTCTTAATCAGATGTTAAATTGGTATATCTTTGCTTTTGCCGGATATGCCAATGAATGGTTATAAATAGAAAAAATGGAACTGAAGAATTACACATACCTGATCTTACTGATCGCTTCCATAGCAGCTCCATTGGCATTGAGTTTCGATAAAAAGGTTCAGTATTATAAAAAGCTAAAGTATATCCTTCCTGCAATTCTGTTTACTGCATCCATTTTCTGGGTTTGGGACATTCAGTTTACTTCTTCAAAGGTTTGGAGTTTTAATCCGGAATACACGATTGGCCTGAATCTGATAGGCATGCCAATCGAAGAATGGCTGTTCTTTATCGTTGTTCCGTATTGTTGCGTATTTATTTACGAAGTACTGAAAGTTTACTTTGGAAAGTACGATTATGCCGAACCTTTCCGGATCCTCAGTCTTTTCCTGATCGCCGGTTTTGTGCTGATCAGCTTTTTATTCAGGCATCAGAAATATACGTTCCTGACTTTTCTGTTTTCAGCCATAGATCTCGGCTATACGGTCTTTCGGAACAAATTCAGATCTCATTTTACCAGGTTTTATTTTGCCTATTTCGTTTCGCTGGTTCCGTTTATAGTTGTCAACGGAATACTAACTTCACTTCCAGTGGTGGAATACAATTCAGCGCACATTCTGAATATCCGTATTTTGAACATTCCAGTAGAAGACTTTTCGTATTTATTCCTGATGCT
>JBAWZG010000058.1:0-20875 GCA_037143155.1 Bacteroidia bacterium | reverse complement strand
TGCTGCAAAGTCACATTCCGGTTGGAAAAAACTTCAATGGTTTTCTTTGAAAAGTTGCACACATTGAACGTGGCATCAATGGTGGTGTTGGCATTCATCTTAGGTACATCGATTCCCAAAGTAGGATAGACCTTGTTGATAATACCATCCGCATTGCCAAAAGCTACAAATTTACTTTTCGAAAAATAACTCCGGAAAGGTAGCAGTGAGGTAAAATTCATCACGTTTACTTTTCGCCATCGGGTGGCCATGTCACGGGGTTCAATTTCGGAACTGAGCATGGCCGTATTGAAAATTCCACCGGATGTTCCGTCGAAATGGCTGAAGCTCAAACCCTCCTCTTCCAAAGAGATGATAACACCTGCCTGATAAGAAAGCCGGGCACCTCCGCCGGCAAGAATCAGTGAACGATGAATTTCGGTATTGTTTGAAATAATTTTCACGCCATCCTGGTTTTAGCAATTTTTATGTCTGACCTCAAACTCCTCAGGTATACCAGAAACAGAATTCCGGAAACAAAGTCAAAAGCAGCGACCATTCCGGCAACCGGAAGAAAGACCCCTTTCATAATTCCTATAGCTACGATGATTGATGCGCCAAACTTTTGCAGGGCAGACCAAAATATCACTACCCGGTTGTTGTCTTCATGATACAAGGCATGAATCATCATTCCCCCAAAAAGGAACATAAACATACCGATGGTAGCAAACATTTGGCGGGTATTTTGATCAATGACCGCGCCCACGAATTTCAGCACAAATGCAGGTGCAATCAATTGCATCGCTCCTGAAAACAAGGTGGTTACTGAAATCAAAAGCAGAATAAGCCGGATGTATTTTTTCATGTGTTTATAATTTAAAGCCCCCTCCAAACCTCCCCCACAGGGTGAGGCTTAAAAAAAGCATTGACATCATTTTTGGTTTAATAATCAGCCAACTATATGTTAGGATTTCGTGATAGACATTTCATTTTGAATTCTGACTAATTTTCATGGTATAAAATGTAAACATGGAGGCCCAGGTGAGCACGCTAAAAAATACACGCCAGTTATTCAGAACCATCCACCTCATCAACAAGGTCTTTAATTCTGCGTTGGTTTTAACTCCTGCATAAATGATGTCGTTGATCGGAAATATAAAATATTTCGCCATTGCGGTAGAACCCATAATACCAATCAAGACCAGGATTGCAGGCCATTTCAACGAAGTTTTCCATTCAGAAATAATCGCGATGCTTGCAGTGATCATCATGATCGGAATCAGGATCACAAACAGTTTGGTTGCCAGTTGTGCCGGTATGCCAAAATTGTTTTGAATCGTATCAATTGTTAATCCTTCCCAGCTTGCATACCAGAAAAGAACTAATGAGGTCATCAGGCCCATATGCATGGATGATACAAAAAAGGTATAACCATTATTGATGGTCAGCAGTGTATTTTTTAATTTCGAGTTCATAGTCGATGTATTTAGATTTTAAATTTTTCGTAATCGGTAATGGATGGAGCGGGCAGCCAATCTTCGTTTAATCCCAGATTTATCACGCTTTCGAAGCCTTCAGGAGTAACCTGAGTTGGCTTATCCGCATAAGTCATGAACCAGCATTCGAAATGATCATCCAAAATGCCATTGGTTTCAGGCATGTACATGGTAAAGAATGGTTTGCCCTGAATCTGCAGATCCTTTAGGAATTTGGTGCGTGGATGGTCTCCAATAAACAAGCGGCCGGTTGCACTTTTCCCGAATTTAATTCCGGCTTTAGCCTTGAAATTAATGTACGATGCCATCAGCATATTCCGGAAATGGCTGTAGTTTATCGAACCGATGTTTATTGGAAAAATAACCTTTTTAGGTCGGTCGATTTCGATCCGGAAGGCAAATTGCCCATCAAGTTCGTACTGAGCGCTTACCAGGTTATCTGTCTCGATAAAGTCGAGGTTTGCCTTATGCTTGGGCATTCCCCAGATTCCTTTTCCGCCTTTAACCGATATTTCTGAACTTACCGGTAGGTCTAAAATAAACTGACCCGTTTTATAGGTTTTCATCAGCATGACCGGGAGCAAGGCCGGAGCTGGTTTACTACCCCTGGTTACTGCCAGTGCAATGCTGTATTCAATGTACTTCCCGATGGTTGTGTGCCGGTAATCAATTACCGTGACCATAAAAACAGCCTTACCAGATACTTTGACCGGATGCAATTCATTTCCGGGCAACATCGCATTTGCCTTTTCATAGTCACAAAAAAAGCCGGCCATCAGGGCAGGTGACTGGGTTGCGCTTACAGGCAGATGAAATGTTATCCCATCGACCATGGCATATCGGCCTTCATAATCTCTGATTCGTTTTGGTATTGACATAGTAATGGAAATTATTAATTAACTGTTATTTGAATTCATTTACTCAGGTATTCAGTTCTTCAATCATCACCGGGAACACATCCTGATGTGCATTCTTGCCCAGGAAAATATCCAGGTGACTATAGGTATCGTACAGATACAACTTATGAAATCCGGGTTTTAGCCGGTTGAAATATTCGAAAGAATTCTCCTGACTTTCACTCCGGAAACATTTATTCAGCTTTCCGGCAAAAAAGACAAACCGGGCGTCGGTTGCCGGATTTTCATTAGCGTAATGTTTCGTTCCGTCAACAGAAACTAATGAGCCATAATGAACTCCTTTCCGGATGTGTCTGAAAAAATGAATGGGTACCGGACCAAATTCATTCCGGATCCATTCTTTCGTTTCATCGGTGAGATTCTCCAGTTCCCATAATGCCGGAAACCCTGCACCATAAGTAAAACTTACGAATTTGCCAACCGTGGTATCCTTTTCGAAATGGGTGCCGAGTACCAATGCTTTGAAAAGTTTTGAACGAAAATCAGGTGAATAATCGCCCCATCGCGGGTTGATGTAGTCGGTAATCAACCCAGCCATTTCAAGTATCACATCCAGTTTTACGTGCGACCAGGAAGGAACAACCGGATGAAGCGAAACCGCATTAGACACAATCGTTGTCACCTGTGGAACCAAACCTTCAACTGCCGAAATCATGAAACTTGTAGAGCCCTGGCAATGAATTATCGCCTTGCATTGGATGGAACCACTCACTTCACAGACCTTTTGGATGGCTGCCGGATGGTCGTTTTTTGCCACCACATCCAAATCCCATTTATTTTCGGGGAACTCCGTGCTTGCACGCCAGTTCTCGAGGAATACATCATATCCGGCATCGGCAAGCATATCCAGCAAATTGACTTCATTGGGAGGATTGAAAATATTCGCACGAACACCCGCACCATGCACCAGCATGACCGGCCCCCGATGTTTTGATCGATCGTGCTTTAACCGCCAGAGGTTACATTCAAAACCATCATAGGCTCTGAAAGGAATGATATCAAATTTATGACTCGGCATCTCTCAGATTAGATTTGTTAAAAAAATGAGCTATCATCGATATCTCCAATTGTTTTTTCAGCATGAATTATTTATATTCATATTTTAAGACCAATATATCTTTTATTTATTTCAGAAAGAAATTTTTTAAGCTAAACTTGTTTTTTTTCTTTGTTGTCCGAAGTTGGTGTTGCCACTGAACCACGCAATTTCATTAATTTGTTCAAAAGGTCGAACCAGAATGGAGCGCCTAATGAAAGAGCCAATGCGGTAATAACCCAACCCAGAAGCGATTTTAAAATACAAACAAAATAATGAGTGGTGCATTCATAGGATTCCCATTCAAGACCGATTGCATGATGAACATTGCTGATATCATTCTTCATAAAAGATTCGGCCCGGTTGATTAAGGTGTCTCGCCGCGCCATTAGAAACTGGTATTTGACCAGTTCCAATGAATCTTTGAGGTAACTTCCACTGAGATAATTATTCTTTAACGAGTCGTTTTTTTCTTGCTCTGCAGCAGCTCTTTTGTATTCAATTTTCTGCTTCATCAGATCGGTATCCAAATTCGGGTGATCTTTTACAAAAGCATCGGCCTGCTGAACAATCTGCTCCCTGAGTTTTGGGTCTTTCTCTAATTTATTCACAAGTTTTATTGTATCCACATTAAATACAATCGCGATTGCCAAGCCGACGAAGAATAAAATAAATTGCGTATGTTTCTTATACCACCCTGAAGCTCGATCCATTGTTTCATCGAACCAGGTCTCCAGATGCTTCCTGAATTTTACGACATCGCCTTCAGCATCAGCCCAAATTGATTTCAGGTAACTTAATGTTTGCTCGTTGATATTTGCTTCGCCCCAATTGGTCTTTTTTTCATCCAACGATTTTTGAATCAATGACTTGAAATCATCTCCCGGCTTCACATCCTTGCCCCGAAGTAAATCAACAATTACTTTCGAGAAAGTTTGCTTATTAATATAGGACGGTTTGCCATGATTGTTGCGCTCTGCCAGAAATTGAATCAGTGGATGTTTATAATATATGTATGAGGTAGAATTCAACTCACCGCCATTTCCTGATTTCTTAAACAAATACAAAACACTTTTAAACCTTGAAGCGAACTTATTTTCATCCTCGAGCATCCGAAACACGGCACGCTCTAATATCTTAGCCCTGAACCCAAAGTATGAGGCTATTATTTCCTGAATAATAGTCGCAAGAAGACTATAAAGCAGATAAATAAATACCAATCCGATGACAATATCTAACACAACAGAATTCATTCTATCAAATTGTTCATTTCTAATTCATCCTCAGGTATATATTCTGGATTCACTATAAGAAACGTGTTTTTTTACACCCCATTTGTACTTAACTATCAAGATGCCAAGTGAAACCAGAAAGATTGCACACGACATAAATTGTCCGGTTGAAAAATGTCCAACCCATCCCCTGTTTTCATCTCCCCTGAAAAATTCAATCATAAACCGAAATACTGCATAACTCATCCAGAAGAGAAAGAACAGAACTCCGGGTTTAAAAAGATCTTTCTTCCATAGAAAGGAGAAGAGGGAAAACAAAATAATTCCTTTCAGCACGCAATAAAGCTGAACCGGATGAACCGGCAATGAAAGGATGTCGCCAGAACTTATCAGTCCTTTATTCAAATGGTCGAAATAAGCATAACTGCCAACCGGATATTGCACCGCCCAAGGCAGATTGCTCAATGTACCATAATCGCATCCATTCAGAAAGCAGGCAAAGCGACCGACCATGGGGCCAATTCCCAGAACCGATGCAATCACATCAAGGTATTTCCAAAGGGAAATCCGATGGAAAGCGCCATACAAAACAATTCCAGCCATTCCTCCGAGGTAAACACCAAACGAAACGGTGGCGCCGTTTAGTTCCGTCAAAATTTCAGGATGTGAATAAGTGTAACTGATGTTTTGAACCAAGTAAAAAATCCGGGCTCCGAGTATTGCTGCGACCGATCCCCACAAGGCAATACCAGCTGCATGATGGGTATCCAGACCCGATGATTTGCAGCGTTTCAACAACACAACGATTCCCAATCCGAGCATGATGGCATACACCACGGACGGATCAGGAATCAGATAACTGAATATATCGGTGTGAAACAAATGATTAAAATATTCAATGAGCCTTGGACGCATAGTTCATTTCCAGTGTTATACTGTTATAGTTTTTCTTCTTCGGTACACAATTAAACCGAGCAACGGAAGAAGAGGAATCAATGCCATTTTGGATGATGAGTTTGATGCTGAAGCAGTACACGAACAATCTTTTGTTCCGGTACCATTAATTGCAGCCCTCCCGGAAGGAACATTCACCGCCAGAAAGTTATTTCCGGGCTGAAGGGAACTGCGCAGGTTTCCCCCGGCAGCATCGCGGGTCGTTACTTTGTAAAAAAGATCGGAACCTGATTTCAAAGTATTCCAGTCAGCTACCGGCATTGCATATGTTACCGTGCCACCTGCAGCTGAGACCACGCCACCAAGCCATGCACTGGTTATATGATTCATTGTAAATGCTTCATCATTAGCCACTTCAAACTGATACTCGGTGTTAAATGGAAGTGTTCCTCCGGTTACCACGTTACTTCCCGAAAAAGTATAGTCATCGCCGGTCCAAACAGTGAATACAGGACCTGCTGCACTTGCACGGTTTAAATACGAGTGATCAATATCGACAATTGCATCTTTGGGCGATAAAAAGATTCCTGCTCGGGCATATCCGGCAAGCAATTTATGAACCAGTCGCGATGATTTGTAAAGTGGCGCAAGTTGCTTCAGTAAATTGAGGTAAGAATCGTGTATTGATTTGTCGGTTCCGTCGAGAAGCACGCCAACTCCGGCAGTAGTCATTGCCTTGATTGTATTCATGTTAATACTCAGTGTTCCAAGATCGAAAGCATCATTCATTCCCTGTCGCGAGCTCCATTGCGCCCATGAAACGATTTGTCCGGCAGAGTGAACTTCGTTGGAAGCATCGGTTAAATTTTTATGCTCCGGAAATACATCCAGCGATTCGGATGCTCTCGGGCACCAACCGCTTTGTGTGGGTGCGGCACAATTGTGTCCCCACCAACCGGCAAAAACATTGGTGTTAAAATTGGTGCAGGCCCAAAAATCCGCCAGTCCTTCATTGATGGCACCCGTCATGGAACCGCCGCCAACCCCGTATTGCAGACCATTTAAACGATGTCCGAATTCATGGGCGATAACCGTGCCGTCGCATCCGGCATTAAAAACAGCGACACCTGCACCAGCCGGGTTACAGAGTGTGGAAGCGGAAGTAGTTGCATCGCCGATATGGAAAGCTGGAGGACAACAAAATGAATTTCCTCCGACCTTGTTAAATGTCACATTCACCTGACCAAAATCCTGACTTCCCAGAAGCATATAGGTCTTCCTTTCATTAAAAATGTGAGCGTATATGTTCACTTGCTGGAAGAGTCCGTTATAACCGGTCTGACTGGTTCTTTCCACTGTGGTTCCGTTTATGGGTGAAATATTGAAATTTGCAGTACCAGAACCATCGTCGGGTACGGTTACAATTCCTGAAGTACCGTCAGTTCCGACATTGGCCAGGGTAACTACTCCGGTATTTTTCAAGGTATAGACACCATTTGATGAAGCATCAACATCAAAAGTCATTTCCCTGGTTGGCGAATTGGGATCTGGATAGAATGCCAGTCCTTTTGCATTATCAAAAAAGAACAAGGGGAACAACTGAAGTACTTTTCCTGAATCGGCATCGATCCAGACCTGGTAGTCTCCTTCAGCGGTGATTTCAGTCTTCCAGACATATTTAAAACCATCGTCATATGGAAGCAAGACTATCTCTCCGATGTTTTTTGCTCTAATCACATCAATTTTATTTTCCGATCTGATCTGGGCCATGGCTTTTGCAGTGGCGTCTTTAAGTGGCAACGATTTTCCGTTTGTTGGTTTTACGGTGTTGTAAAACTTTCCCTGAAGGGAAACAATTTCATTCTCGTTCCGGTTGGTAATACTGACGGCCGTATTGTCAATCATCACATCTTCAAAGTATTGATCGAAACGGTACACAGAAACCGTGACATTCGACTGCTTTTTTAATTCATTTCCCAATTCATTCAGCATGTTGTCGGAAGAAGTACTGACATTGAGCATTTCTTTCTGGATTCTTCCTTTGGTGGTTTCCTTGCCAATGCGGATCTGTTCGTCTATGTAACCTCCATCCGATTTTGCCGTGGTTGCCTCAATGTTCAAACGCATATCTTTATCGAGTCGCAACGGGCTTTTCAGCGATTCGAGGAAAGTAGAAATCAGTTTCTTCGCATCATCCTGAGATTTCACATACTGCCCGTTGACATTAATTTGGAAATTTTCTCCTTCGTAAGTTGGCAGTTGACCTCCGGCATTTTTAAAAGGCACCTGTTCCAAACGGTATTCAACCGGAGGTCTTCGTTCTTCAGGAACAAAAACCTGTTTGATTTTGTAAGTCGATTCAACACCTGGCCCATTGGGTTGAGAATATGCCGCCGAACCTGCAATTACCATCATTAAAACCATGGCGGTAATTATTTTCAAAATAGGATTGTGTTTCATAGTTGTTGTAGTTTTGATTTTTTTATGTTTTGTGCTACCAAAAATTAAGCAAATTGGCATGGTTTTCAGAAAGTCACTTGCAAAATCAAAGTTCTGCAGCGTTTGTCCTTTCCGCAGGAATCATCAAATCCCGTTCAGCCATCAGTGCAAAAGAGTCGGTATAGTCAACTTTTAATTTTTCGCCTCTGAATCTGAATTGATATGATTTTCCTGAAACTGCACCAATAAAAGTTCGTGAATATTTACCTGTATATTCAAATACCCGGTCAGGTTTATCTTCTGTTAAAGTGTCCAATACATTTTCAATCTTTTCCTGATGATTAGAGGAATTCACTTCATTCATCCATTCTTTTCTTTTGTTTCCGCAACAGTTCATTCTGTGTATTATTTGTCGGTTAATTTATATAGAAGGCATGCAGTGCCTGAAAGTGCAAGCCATACGATAATTCCCTGAATCCATTCGCGGCAAAGAAAAATGGCGAACGGCACAGCCATCCATATACTGAGACAATAAAAGCAATCGAGCAGGTTTCCGAAGAAGCCTTGCCCGAATAGCTTTCTGAACTTGATCACTGAATCAAATGGACCATCTTCCTGTGACAACAAATGCGTAATTCTCCAAATCGCAAGTGAACAGATACCAAATGATGCAATGTCGATGGTCATCATGGGTTTAGTCGTTCCATCATAATTTGGCCGTATCCCTGATAAGTGCCTGAAAGTCCACCATTATACCCGTTCGTTACCCGCTGGTTTGCTGTTAACGAGAATGAATAAACCGTAAAGTATTCTCCGGATTTAATCCATCCGTCGCCAATTGCCTGAGGCTGTATCTGAACACTAACCATTCCGGCGGTACTGTAATCATCAATTGTCCCTTTGTATCCGGGGCACAAAAAGTGGGTATTGACAGGATTACTTCCTCCGGGAAAAGTATGTCCGCCGGTAAGTGTAAAGTTTCCTTCGATATTCGCGTTCAAGTCAAGTGCGGTTCCCGGGCATCTTCCCATTGACAACACATAATTATCGACAAATCCTTCGGGGTCATTGGCTTCGAACGAAAACACGATTGGAGTTTTCATCTGTAAATCAGTCAGGCGATATAAACCGCAGCCCGCATCTACAATGGTTGGATCGTTCAGGGTTGGGGCTGTCATCTGGAAATTGAGCCCGTTATTATGAATGAAAAGTGCAATTAAATCGGTAACACCTGGAACATGCTGTCCCAAAGAGTCGTATCCATCCACCCTGACAAAAAACCTTCCGGGAGTCCGCACTCCAGCGATTATATCATAAAGCGCCGTGTTAAGTTGCATGTAACGATCGAAATTGGAAAATTCCCAATCAATTCCGTCGGCAAATATTTCGCGCTGAATGTTGATATAAGCCGGAACTGTTCCGTTTAAAGCGCCTCCCACATTCGGATAAAAAGGGCCAACATCGTCGCCAATGTAATTGGGAAGGTTCCGTTTGGAGAATTTCGGATGTTTGTAATTCTGGCTCACATAACCCGATCCGGAAGTTCCTTCGCGCCAAATCTGGATAGTGTACCATTTTACCTTGTTATCGGCAGCACTCTTTATTGCATTGTACATGCATCCCCGCATGTCAATGGTTCCGCCCCAGGCAGAACATTCCACATTGAATCCGGCAAGCGGACTGTTAACTGAAATAATCCCAGTCGATTCGAGGTAATTTGAATTGCCGTGACGGGTCAGATTTGGAGATAAGGTTGATGCCGAGGTATTTTGATTTCCGCCGATGAAAATATTCCCGAGGCTTCCGATCAAATTCCCGTTAAAGCATGCCGATGAAACATGGATGGATGATTCGGGCAGGCACATATCTATTCGTTTCAGATTCGGGATGTTGTAATAAGGCGCACTTTCGTATCTGACCTGAAAAGGCGAATATTCAACAATTTTCACAATTACATCAGGATACATGACCACATTGACATCTTCGCCCGGAGCAATGTCAGACGAATCTTCCAATCCCGGAAAAGTCATGTCAAAACTGAAACGGAAAATATAATTCCCGTTCATATCGGTAATTGTATCGCCCAGCAAACGCCGGTTACCGGTTCCGGTGTAAGCCCCACCGGCTAATTCAGCTGCGCTCCGGTCATATTCCTCGAATGTTAAAGTCAAATTAGAACCTGAATTGGTTCGACAGCGTGAATACAAATCGCCAATATTTTTTGCCAGTTGTATTTTGTCTGAAGACAGAGCCATTGCCTGTGTTGCAAGATTTACCTGAGAAGAACGAACCAAATCGAAATTTGAAGCCGCAAAACTGGAATTCATTTCATTGGCTACTTTGGATGTGCTTTTTTTGTTGTCAGCAACAACAGCCTTGCGCGTATACTGCAGCGATGATTTAGCTTGTGTGGCTTCCTGGCTCAAATCAAAAACCATCGGTTTAAAATAGGGTGCCGGGTCGGGTGGATTTGGATTAACTTTAATCGGTGGAATTCGTTCCGGATAATACTTTTCAATATAATCGAGAATGAAAGGGTTTTTTAAAGCTTTTATCAGGCCCGGATAAGTATCGATCACAAACGGAAATCTGCGGCAAGGGTTGAATATACAAGCTCCGCTGTAAAGGGTTACATTTCCGTAGATCATAAAATCGTTGATATTGGCGTACGTTGAGCAAGTCAGGATCAGGTCATTGAAATCTGTATCGTTACCTCCACCATCATCCGACAAAATGTCAAATTCATAAAAGCTGCCATTTTGATGTGGAAATTTCAGCTGGGTTTGTGAAGTTCGCCAACCAGTACCGGGATCGTTCTGGATAGCAATTGACCATTGATTGCCAGTTACATAAACAAATGTACCCGGCACTCCGGAATGTATTCCATTGCCTGAAGCGGCTCCCTGTACAATAAAACGCTGGGGAAAAGCGGCACTTTTTGATTTTACGGTAATTGCCCAATTACCTTGCATGGAAATTATCATGGATATATTGTTTTAATCGCCTACTCTTTTTCCGGATTTTCGGCTGTTTCCGATTAATTCGTTAACAATTCATTTTTCAAACATTAGTCACATTGGGTGCTACCGGGCAGCATCGGTATTCCTGCGACTTCTCGAGCAGTTCAATCTGTTTTTCAAGCAAATCGTTCTGTAACTTGTGATACCGTTCTCTTTCCGGTTCGCAGGTATTGCATTCGTCGAGGCAACCTTTTACCTGAATGCCGGCAGTTGGCAACGAGAACTCCATTTCAAAATCGAACTTCTTTTTTAAAGCTTTCGATACCTCTCCATTTTCATCAAGAATGCCCGTTGTCATGAGTTCTAAACGCAACTCTTTCAGGATTTCCTGATACATGGCTGGTGTGATTACAGGTTGAGTTCTTGTTAAATTACTTAGGTTAGATGGAAAAGAAATTATTTCATCAATGCTCACCAATTCAAACTTTAATTCCTGCCTTTTATTGAGGCGATAAAAAATATAAGACAATGCATGGCAATTGTTCTCATTGCTGAACTCACGGGATGAAGATTCAAAATGGTCTTCTGATTGACCTTCGGCATGCGTCCGGGTAGCCACATTACCAATCGATATGGAATGAGCCTGATGAGTGGCATTGACTGCCTGCGTTGCAGATGCATGCATATTGGAGCTTTGCCTGTTCAAGTAATCCAGCGTGGAAGTGCTGCTATGATTAGTTGACGAGGAGGTGCTGCCGTGTACTCCCGGATCAAAGGGATTCAGGCTGATACCACCGCCCGCCGATCCGTTAAAATCCCAGTGAGTTTTATCTGTTTCAACGGAGTGGCCGGACTGGGAATTTTCCAGGTCGCTGTAATACGATTGGGTTGCTTTCATAAAATACTGCTCTTCGGACATCTGCTCGCTTCGATAGCTAAGCTGTGTTGCACTGTCATAAGTAAATGAGGTCCTTCGGTCGGAAGTGAATAATTTTACCTTTTCGCCCGGGAGCAAGGTGATTGTATATGCAGGATCGCCCAGTGCAAGACCCTTTGTACAGCGTGAAAGCTTGAAGCCCAGCACAAGCTGTATCATCAACCTTAAATCTTTCCTATAAATAAAAGGATAATTTAAAGTGCGTGTAAAAAAGAAAACATCGCAGTTGTTGTCTTTTAGTAATTCCGGGCAACAGGGAATTGTTGAGAATTGATTTTTGTCTGACATGGCATTAAATTTTTATTTGCCTACTCTTTGCTGCGGATTTTCGGCAACTCCGTTTTAAAAAATTATAGTAAAAGCGACTATGCATATTTGGCAGTTTTCAATCTTTAGGTTTCAGGGCATAAAATTTCCTGTATTCACCCACTCATTCTTCAGGAGTGACCACCAGTCGTCAGCCAGACCTTTCAAAACATAGTCGTAGGGAAGCCAGCCATAGCCATTTTCGCCCCAACTGGTGCCCCATGAATTTCGGATAAGAAATGCACCTGTAGTTTCTATTCCGCCCGGGCTTGTATTCTTAATTTTTATGTTATCGTCGTAACCTGCCACAACAATTGCATGTCCACCTTCAATTTTATCACCCTTGGTTGGATATGGAATTTTGCCACCAGTTTGATTGGCCTGACTTACAGAACTGTAGACCGTAAAACCAAACATGGAAGGAAGCCCGGCTGCCAGATTCGTTTTGATACGGGTCAGCAATTCATCATGCTTTGTTCCCGGAGGATCGAGCCGGTAATAACTTATTGGCTGATAGTTCTGTGCAAAAGCATAGCAAAAAGCAGTGGGTTCCTGATCAAATTTAGTCACATCATAAGGCCAGTAATCTTCCGGAGGAACGCCAAAAAGTACCAATGCTCCCATGGTACTGCGCAGGAAAGCCCCGGTATCGCCTGTTTCTTTCATCAGGTTCCGGGTTGCTTTATAGAGGAACAGCCGCGAAGCATCAATGTGTTTCCCGAAAGCCCGCCGTTCAAAATATTCTACCATTCCAACCCCGGCATTTGCCGTGCAGGAGCCGAGATTGCCCTGATCTTCGATGGGCGAAAACCAGTTGATAAGAGAAACTGAATTCGGTAATGTTGTTTTAGCTGTTTTTTGCACTCCGGCTTTCGACAGCATTTTCTTTACTGAATCCTGACCCAATCCCTTCATCCGGTCGGATACATTGTCATGTTCAATGGTTAAATCCCTGAAGTCAGGATAATCGGGTAACCACCCCATCTTTAATCTTCTGCGAATCATTGATTCCATAATTAATTCTTTTTTAGATTTATATTTTTCCCTTTCATTATGATACCTCCTAAAACGGAAGCATTCAAGTCAATCTGCCAGTTCATTGATAATCAATCAAATTTACAATCATAAATTCCTTTGAGTCAATAGCACGAAAGTGTCATTTTTTACATTTTGACATTTTACTTGACCCATTTTATCAATTCAAAGAAAAAAGATCTTTTTTTCTTTAAAACAGAGGGTTACTTTTTGATATTTTCCGGAATCAATAAATGTTAGGTATGCTCAATGCATTTTTTTGAATTTTCACAAACTCCATAAAGCCCCGTATCATGAAAAGTGAAAATAGTATTCTGGATTATCCGCTCAAGAATCACTTTGTGATCAAAAAAAAAGCTGACAAAGAAAAATCGAATTCAGCCCGGGTATCTTCTGGTTCAGAGTTGCATGAGAATAAGCCTTTATTCTTTTTCGATTGTTGTTTAGTCGATCATTCAGGCAAACAGTTTGCATGCATATATGAGCACTGCCACAGATGTTTTCACAATGACCTTTTGAATGAAACGCATGAATTCCACGCTCTCCAATTTCATCCTGAAGACCGAAAACTGTGGGAAGAAAATGTTTTTCCTGACATCATTCGGTTTATTAATTCTATCCCGCCCAATGAAATAGAGGATTACCGATTATCATTCAATCATCGTTTTATTCATAAGAACGAAACCATCTCAGAGTTTTTACTCGAGGGAACTTTTTCCAGACCCGTATCTTCCAGAAGCCCAGTGTTGAATCTGAAAGCGTTTACAGAAATCGGCGACATAAAAACGGATGAAACAATAAACCTTACCATCTATCGGTATTCAAAACATATTGGATATCAGAAGGTATTCTCCAAAGTATATACGAAAAAATGTGATTCATTCTTGTCGCTGCGTGAACTCGAAATTATTAAGCTTTGTCATGAGGGGCAGAGCAGCAAGATGATTGCCGACAAACTCAACCTGAGTATCCATACCATTAAAAACCACAAACGAAACTGTATGGAAAAAACAATGACCCACAATATTACCGAACTCATTCACCACTGTCTGGTCTATCGCTGGCTATAGAAACTCACTTGGCTTTCGAATTAGAAAATATACGATACTTTTGTCTTCCATAAGACAAATCCAATGAAACATGTACTTTTTGTTTGCCTGGGGAATATTTGCCGAAGCCCCAGCGCCGAAGCTGTGTTCAATGCAATGACAGAAAATGAAGGTCTCGGAAATGAATTGCTCTGCGATTCTGCCGGAACTCTCGCTTATCATGCCGGAGAACCTGCTGATTACCGGATGAAACAGTTCGCCAAAAAAAGAGGATATATTCTGACCAGCATTTCGAGGCCGGTTGATCCAAAAACTGATTTCGACCGATTCGATTTCATTATCGGCATGGACCAACAAAATGTGATTGACCTGAAATCAATGGTAAGGAATGAAGATGACAAAAAGCGAATTTTTCTAATGACCGATTTCTGTTCCGATGAGAAACACGATGGGGTGCCTGATCCATACTTTGGCGGTGCTGCCGGATTTGAATTGGTTCTGGATATTCTGGAAGATGCCTGCAGCGGGTTGATCAGAAAACTTCAATAGGAGTAATCACTTAACAGTCGCAGTGATCAGCAAAACTTTTTTCATTAGTAGTCATTTGCTTCGCATCATTGAAAGTCATTTTATCGCAGGCTCCTTGATTTTGAGATGAATAACAATAAATGACTCAATGACTATAAATGACCATTTATTTATAGCTGATCGCAAATCTGAAGCAGGGTGTGGTATAAAAATGGCGGATTATAATTTAAATCGGCTTTTCCAAAACGCACGATAATGACATTTTTTTCAGGATAAACGTAAATGAACTGTCCATATAGTCCAATGGCAAAGAAGCTTCCGTATTTTTTGGGGCCGATTCCCCAATTATAATGGTAAGTAAGCCGTTGTCCGTTATCTTTCGATGAATGAAGCGTTTGCTCGATCCATGATTCAGGAATGATTTGTTTTCCGTTCCAGTTTCCACGCTTCAAATACAGGCGGCCAAACTTGGCAAAGTCAACTGTCCTGGCATTCAGGCAACAAAACGCCTTTTCTGTTCCATCAGCACCATTGTTGCTCAAACTCCACGAAGCCGGGTATTCCATTTCAAGCGGTTTCCAGATTTTCTCCTCCAGATAATTTGAAACAGTCATTCCGGTGGCCCGCTTAAGAATTATGGCCAGCAATTGGGCATTGATGTTACTGTATTCGAACTTTTCGCCAGGGATGTAAAACGGACGGATATTAAAAATGTCCTGTGAAAGGTTTTTCCCCCAGTAAAATTCCTGGACTCCGCCTACATGATTCTTATTTTCTTTGTAATGAATTCCTGAAGTGTGGTCGAGCAAATGATCGATCGTAACCGAATCAAATCCCTGATTTTGAAGCTCTGGAAAATATTCTGTGATTTTTGTTTCTGTGCTTGAAATTTTGCCATCAGCTATTGCTATTCCAACTAATCCGGATATAAATGCCTTGGCTACCGAAAAAGAGCTGACAATACTCGTGTCAGATCGTGATTGATCGTAATATTCATGTACAATGGTGTCGTTCCGGATAATCATGAACGACAAGGTTTTATAGTCTTTTAGAAACTTGTCAAGTGGCTCATCGGTTGCATCCATCTTTCGGCTGTCTACCTCAATGGTCACGCCTAAATTCAAATCATGTGAAGCTTTACAGAAATGGAAAGTATTGTTTCCTGTTTCAATTTTTCGGTTTGCAAACAGTTTGTAGTCATCCGATTCAGGCACACCTAACTTACTGAATTTTGAAAAACCGCCACAACCTGCCAACAGAAGCAAAAAGGCAATCAGACTATAAATCTGGTAATACTTTATCATGGATGGTTTTTTGTCAAATCCTTTTCATCTTGAAAACATGATCAAACAACCTGTTTGGATGATCAGTTACCAATCGCAACATCCAGAATACGTTCAACATGAATTTTCGCGGTATTGATCAGTTCGATGTCTTCCATGTCGCTTGATTTCAGAATCAGCGGCAGTTCGGTTCCTCCAAGGATCAGGCTGTCAATCTGGCCTTCAACATACATTCTTTTGGCAATGGAGAGCAAACGTTCCTTTGTTTCCTGAAGAAAACGTCCCCTAACCAATTCTTCCATATAAATTTTATGGATATATTTTCGCTCATCAGGCATTGGAGTAATAATTTCCATTCCTGAAGCGTCGAATCCATCCTGAAAAAAATCTCCTTCCATGGTTGGAAGTGTGCCAAATAAACCGAGCCGGCTGTGACCTTTTGACTGTGCATAGCCAATAGTAGAGTCTACAATACTGACCATTTTGGTTTTTACCCGCTTAACCAAAGGTTCATAAACCAGATGCGGAGTATTTGAAGCCATGAATATCACTTTGGCTCCGGCTTTCTCCAGTACGAATATTTCTTCTGATAAAAAATCGACCAACTCTTCCAAATGATCATTTGTTATCAGGTTCATCATGTGAGTCATGTTGATGCTGTTGATGATGATCGATGGGTATTCGCGAAGTCCGGTTCGCTCCTGAAAACGGGAAATAATCCTGTTATAATAATCGACTGTTGAGGCCGGGGCAATTCCACCTATCATCCCGATGGTTTTGTAATGTTTTGTCATACGTCAAACGGTATTTTTAGAACATGAATGAAATATCTATGATCTGTTAAATTTTTCGTTACTTCCCAACTCTTCCTTCCTTCGACAGGTAACTTATCCTCCTGATCGTTTAACCCGGTAATTTTCACCTTTTAGAATTTCAATTACCTTATTACAAAAATCTCCCTGAATGAGGATTTCGCCGTCTTTCGCAGAACCACCCACACCGCATTTAGTTTTTAAAAGTTTAGCGAGAACTTTTAAATCTTCGTCTTTGCCTACAAAACCGGTGATCAGGGTTGCTTTTTTCCCATTCCGCTGCTTTTTGTCCAATTGAACCCGTAAATCCTGCTTCCCCGGATCTAAGGTTTCCGACTCCGGATCAATATCTTTATTATATTGAAAATCAGGATTTGTAGAGTAAACCGTCCCTAATCTTTCCTTCCAGTCGTTGGCCATCCTTTTTGAAATTTCGACCAAAGATAGCAGATTTTAAAGTTGAATATTTTATTACTTCAAAACTTCTTCCAGAATATTTCCGATGCAGTGATCGGGAATAGGCATATGAAGAATTTCCATGATCGTGGGAACCATGTCCTGCCCATAAGTTTTACCAAGTACTTGCTTGTGGATTACTGAATTGCCATGCAGGATGAATGGTATGTTGGAATTATCGTTATATATGGTGCGCTGGTATTTGTAAACCGGTTGCCAGCCATCCTCGAGTTGATAAAGTACATCACCCGAACGTTTAAAATTGTAGGAATTGGCAATTACCGCAAGTTGCCCTTTGGCATAATCGCCCTGCGCAAAGGATGAGGATGGCAAGGCAATTTTTACACCTTCAAATTGATTGATGAAATTAGCCGTTTTGGTTTGGATGTCGGCCAGTGAAATATTCTTCTTTTCAAGCAAATCATAGTTGAAATAGAGTTGCTGATCGATGACTTCCTCAATGTAGTCGCCTTGTCCGTATGTAATATTCAGGAATGATTTTAACAGCGCAATAGCACTTTCCGGAGAAAATGTTCCGCCAGGCATTTTAAATTCTTCTTTCAGATAGTCAACCGGATACATCGAGGAACAACTTGAAGTTAAAACAATCAGGGAATTACCTTTCCCAACCGCTTTGTCGAGGTAGTCAAGAATTAGAGCAATATCCTGATCGAGACGAAGATAGGTATCTTCCATTTCGACTGAGGCAGGTCCAAACGAATTGTTTTCGTAATCCATCGATGTAAAAGTTACAGCCAGAAAATCGGGATATTCATCCTTTCCAAGATTTTCCGCAATCATCAGGTTGATGGCAAAATCTTTAACGATTGTGTTTCCGTAAGGCATAGTTTTCAGAAATTTATAGCTTCCTGCATTCTCTTTAATTTTCTTCAGGTTATACGGAAAGGTGTTCCATTTGTCGTAGTAGCCTTTTTCCAAAATATAATCGTCGCCAAGGCTTTCCTCGTAGCTCGAAATATGCAAAAGGGTCGTCCATTCACGTTGAGAATAAGTTTTCGCGAAATTTTTTTCATTGAATTGTCGAACCCATTCCGGAAATGTACTCACATAATAAGAACTTGAGATCATATTCCCGTTTTGCGTATCGAACCAATATGCCCCATCGGCGGCGTGTCCGGCCGAAAGTACTGCACTCACATCGTTCATTGCCACACTGAACACCTTTGATTTATTGCGTGAATCAATTTTCATCAGGTCGCCAATTGTAGGACAAAGGAGTTTCCCGGCCGATCGTTCTCCTTCCTTTGAGTCGCTTCCAACGGTAATAAAGTAATTATCTTCAATGCAATTGACTTCCTTCTTCTTTAAACGGTCGTACCAGCTATCGTTAATAATACCATGTGTTGCAGGGTCAACACCGGTAAAAAGAGTTGCGGTGCCCGTCGAAATTTTCTGAATATGCAAATCGAGCTGAGCATTATTACAAACAGCTCCTTCGTTAACCAGCCTCTTAAAACCTCCGGACTGAAACTTATTCCAGTAACGGGTGATGTAATCCGTTCGCATCTGATCGACCGATAATACCAACACCAAACGGGGAATACTGGTATCGGTCGTTTTAACGTTTTGTGCAGTAAGATTATCTTCAAAAAAGAAGGTCAATAAAACGAATAGATAAAGAATATTTCGATTTGTCATAGAGGACTAATTTGAATGGCAAAAGTATGAAAACAAAAACTCATCGCCAATTGCCTTAAACAACGAAAAATGCATTCGAAAAATTATTCAGGTTGACTTCCGGAATAATTAAACTATTTCCTTTTAGAAGTGACAGGAATTCTAAACCGAACTTATGAAACCACACATAAAAGGCTGCTTAAATTGAAAAAAACAATTTTTGAGGGTTTTTGACAAAGAGTTTGTCTGTTAATCGTCATTATTTAGAACAATCCGGCATTTTAAGTGCTGATTTTCAGCAAAAAAGGCCACTTTTCAAATTCGCATCCGGAATCGACGTCCGAAAAACTGACGAAAGTCAACCAATGTTATTAAACATTCATTTACACAGCGTTATCTGTCTGTTATTCTGATCAATACATTTGTATTCGTTTTTTTTAAATTGGAATTTACATCTTCCGAATGTCATAACTTTGAACATCATTAAATTTCTAAAAAATGAAAGCAGACATCAACGAATTTTTGGAAGCCCTGAAGGCACGTACCCCGGGCGAACGTGAGTTCCATCAGGCAGTTCAGGAAGTTATTGAATCGGTTTGGGATGTGTACCAGAAAAATCCGCGTTATCAGAAAGCCAAAATTCTGGAACGAATTGTAGAACCTGAACGCACCATTATATTCCGCGTACCCTGGATCGACGATCGGGGCGAAGTACAGGTAAACCGTGGATACCGTGTGGAATTCAATTCAGCAATCGGCCCATACAAAGGTGGTTTACGATTTCACCCGACAGTAACTTTAAGTGTTCTGAAATTTCTGGGATTTGAACAAACATTTAAAAATAGCCTGACAACTTTGCCCATGGGCGGAGGTAAAGGCGGTTCTGACTTTAATCCGAAAGGCAAGTCGGATAACGAAATTATGCGTTTTTGCCAGTCATTCATGTCGGAACTATACCGGCACATTGGTCCAAATACCGATGTTCCTGCCGGCGATATTGGTGTTGGTGGCCGCGAAATCGGATTTTTATTCGGGCAGTACAAACGTCTGAAAAATGAATTTACCGGCGTTTTAACCGGAAAAGGACTTGGCTGGGGCGGAAGTTTGATTCGTCCCGAAGCGACAGGTTTTGGAGCTGTTTATTTTGTGCAACACATACTCAGTAACCTGGGGAAAGATATCGAAGGTAAAACATTCAGCGTTTCTGGTTTTGGGAATGTGGCCTGGGGAGCCATCATCAAAATTAACGAATTGGGTGGCAAAGTAGTTACCATTTCCGGACCTGACGGATATATTCATGATGCTGAGGGCATAACAGGCGAAAAGGTGGATTATTTGCTCGAACTTCGGGCTTCAAATAACGATGTGGTTGAACCTTACGCCGCTGAATTCGGGGCGCAGTTTTTCGCCGGAAAAAAACCATGGGAATGTGCCGTTGACATTGCTATGCCATGTGCCTGCGAAAACGAAGTCAACCTCGAAGATGCAAAAATATTAGTTAAAAACGGCTGCTTCCTTGTTGCTGAAACCTCGAACATGGGCTGTACTGCTGATGCAGTTGAATACCTGACTGAAGCAATTACCTATGCACCGGGTAAAGCAGTTAATGCTGGTGGAGTTGCAGTTTCAGGACTTGAAATGTCACAAAATTCCATCCGTATGAACTGGCCTAAAGAGGAAGTGGATAAATATCTGCACCGCATCATGAAAGACATTCATGAAACCTGCGTAAAATATGGTAAAAAGGGAAATAAAGTGAATTATGTGGTGGGTGCCAATGTTGGTGGCTTTGTAAAAGTTGCCGACGCCATGCTCGCTCAGGGAATCGTTTGAAAAAGAAGCCTCCCCCGACCCCCTCCAAAAGAGGGGGTTTAAAAT
>JBAWZG010000057.1:0-21197 GCA_037143155.1 Bacteroidia bacterium | reverse complement strand
ACCGAACCATCGTCAAAATGTACAAGGATGATTTTGTTGGTCAATGGAAGTACTTCCAAAATGTCAGAACAAAAAGAATTGAATGTACTGATCGTAATTGTGATTAAGGTCAAAGTAATCTTAATGAAGTTCAATTTCATTTTCAAATTTTAGATTGAGTCTGGTTTAGGTTGAATTCTGATTTTGAACAAAGATAAAAATAATTTTACTTGTACGTACAAGTAAAATTGAAATTATTAAAAAAATGATTTGCTATTTGCATAAACAATAGACGGAATTAATCCAAAAACAGGTTGAATTAATATGTGTTCCCTAACATTTTCAAATTCTGTGAAAAAAGCAGTTTCTTAGCAGCATAGTACAGTACAATCAAAGAATTGTATAGATCAAACCCAAACAAACCAACTTAACCATGAACCTGCAATCCATTCTACCCATCACAAATCTCCTCAAACGACTGATTTGTATGCTTTTGTTTTTTGCTGCTGTTACCGGAACATCTGCTCAAAAACAAACTCCAATTTCATTGACTGAGCCTGGCAAATTTGCACTCGGCTGCAATTACTGGGCATCGCACGCCGGAACCAACATGTGGAAAGACTGGCGACCAGATGTGGTTGAAGCCGACCTGAAACAAATTTCGGATGCCGGAATGCAAATGATCCGAGTATTCCCAATCTGGCCCGACTTCCAGCCGATCTATCAGTTTTACAGCGGAGGTGGTTCTTTGAAGGAAATCCGGTTCAAGGATGGCCCTCTTCCCGGCTTTGGTCCTGGAAAAGATGGAATGAGTCTGGAAATGATGGCTCATTTCAAACAATTTGCCGACCTGGCTCAGAAATACAACATCAAATTGGTTGTTGGGCTGGTGACAGGATGGATGAGTGGCGAGCTTTTTATTCCGCAAGCTTTGGAAGGCCATAAGATTTTGTCCGATCCGACTTCGATGATGTGGCAAGTCAAGATGGTTCGAAATATGGTGCATGAGTTTAAAAATCATCCGGCTATTCTGGCCTGGGATTTAGGAAATGAATGCAATGTAATGGAAGAAGTTGAAAGTTCGCAGGTTGCCTATGTCTGGACAGCTTCGATCACCAATGCAATTCGGGCCGAAGATCAGACACACACTGTTGTTTCAGGCATGCACAGTCTTTCCTCCGGAAATGACGCCAAATGGAAAATTCAGGATCAGGCGGAATTGAATGACTTGCTGACCACACATCCGTATCCGTTCTGGACACCTCATACCAATCAGGATCCGGCCAATACGATCCGAACCATCATGCATTCGGCAGCCGAAACCCGCATGTACGGCGACATTGGTGGCAAACCTTGTCTGGTAGAGGAAACCGGAATCATGGGCCCAATGGAAGCCAACGAGTTCTCAAAAACAGGATTTTTACGTTCCATCCTTTTCAACAACTGGGCGCAGGATTGTCATGGGTTGATGTGGTGGTGTGCTTACGACCAGAATCAACTTAACTTTCCGCCATATGAGTGGGCTGCTGTTGAGCGCGATCTGGGACTTTTCAAAACCGACCGTACCCCAAAACCAGTTGTTGATGAAATCAGCAAATTCCGTAAATTTCTGGATGGCCTTCCATTTGAATCACTTCCGAAGCGAAAAAAGGAGGCTGTCTGTATTCTAACCGATGGCCAGGACCAATGGGGTGTAGCCTATTCAGCTTTCATTCTGGCCAAACAAGCTGGGTTCGATATTGAATTTCAACACGCCAACCAACCCATCAAAGATGCTCCACTCTATATTTTACCTTCAATTAAAGGCTTATCGCTGATGAACCGCACCGATTGGCTGGGCATTCTGGAAAAAGTCAAAGATGGCGCAATCTTATACATTTCGTTTGATCAGGGTTTTCTTTCTCATTTTTTGGAACCTGCCGGAATCGAAGTGGTTACCAGTCAAAACAGGAATGCTTCAGTCAACTTCATTTCAAACGATGGAACAATCAAACCATTTACAATGAACGCTGGACGAAAATTGAATATCAAAGCTACAACAGCCAAAGTGCTGGCACACGAAACCGATGGAAATCCTTTGTTTACAGTGAATTCGTATGGTAAAGGGAAAATATACTTTCTGGCTATGCCGATGGAAATGAACCTGACCAACACTCCAGGAGCTTTCACTGAAAACCCGGCTGAATGCTGGAAAATCTATCAGACCATTGCGGCTGAAATCATTGATAAAAACCGCGCAGTAACCAAAAACGATCCATTGGTTGGCATCACCGAACATGACTTGTCGGCTACTGAAAAAGTTATCGTTTTGGTAAATTATTCTCCGGAAGACCGAGATGTAACCTTGTCATTTAAAAGCGGATGGAAAATTCAAAAGGTGCTATATGGGAATACACCCGAGAAATCAGGGGTTAAAATAAAAGCCAATGATGCCTGTGTTTTACAAATCCAATAAGGACTAAATCTGTTTTGATAAAACCAATCCTAACCAATGAAAACCTATTTTTATCCCAAAATTGCTTGGCGGTTTGTTGTGATGTGTGTTGTCTTTCTTTTTATCTGTCAACCGATTAATGCGAAAGTCTGGATCCTCTCAGACGCAAATCTGGAAGTCCGGTTTGACGATCAGACCGCCTTGCTTTCGGTTACTGACAAACGATGCAATAAAGTCTGGGAGCAGTCAGCTCTAAAAGATCAGTTTACAGTAAAAAACGCCGCACAAATTGGCAATTCCCTAAAGGTTTTGCTATCAGGAAAATTCGATATTGAAGTTAATTTTATCCTGAATGAATCATCGGCCTTGGAGATTAACCTGAGTGCCGATCCGAAAACGACATTTGAAGAGCTTGCTTTTCCAGCTGCATTTAAAACGCCGGATAAAAATCATTACCTGCTCGAAACTGACGGAGGAGGACTGTTACTGCCTGTAGATGATCAAAAATATCCACTCGGAAACGGTGTTACCTATTTCTGTGGCGGCGGTCTTTCAATGGCCTGGATAGGCGTAACTGACAGTAAATTTGAGTCCGGTTACATGGCCGTTCTCGAAACGCCATATGATGCGGCACTGCGAACCAAAAGAGAATATGGTCTGATCACTTTCTCGCCGGTTTGGCTGTCCTCCATGGAAAAATTCGGATCCATCAGGAAAATCACCTACCATTTTTTCGATAAAGGTGGGTATGTGGCTCAAGCGAAAACTTACCGCGATTACATCTGGAAAAAGAACCAGGTGATTACGCTAAAGGAAAAGCAGAAACGCTTCCCTGCGATGGAAAAAATGCTGGGTGGTATGCAAATTTATGTCTGGGACAAAGCCCGTGAGGTTGAATTTGCCAAAGAACTGAAAGCATCGGGCATCGAAAAAGCGCTGTTCCTGTGGGATGCCAACCACACGCCTTATCCAGAAATTGGTTACGATACTAAACTGAAAGAACTGGGCTATGCCACAGGCGGCTATGAATTGTTCACTGATTTAAAAACCCGCGATACTGCATCGTATGAAGTGGATCCACATGGCCCAATGCGCTTTGCTCATACCGTTTATCCCGGAAAATTCAACCAGCTGGCAGCCCGCAAAAGTGACGGCAAAACTTACTTTAACCAGTTTGGGCACACCATTTGTCCGGTGGCTATTCGCCCTGAAATTTATCGCAAAATCGATAACAAACTGAAGGAATATCCACATGAAACCTTCTTTCTGGACGTTTATACAGCCAACGGACTGTTCGAATGTTACTCTAAAGAACATCCGCTTACCCGTCAGCAATTTGTTGAGGCGGTAGTCAAAAACCTTCAGATAATTGAAGATAAGTACAATCTCTATGTAGGGGGAGAATGGGGCTCGGAATTTGCCAATGCGCATTTAGCTTACGTTCATGGCATGATGACTTTGCAGCGAACCTGGTGGAGCTCTGGAATTGAAAAGGAAGGAACCATTTATTATACCGGTGACTGGAGAAGCAATCCGCGCCCGACCCAAATGGTTGGCAGCCGTGTTGCTAACGATACCTACCTGAAATACTCGATCAACGAATACACCCGCGTTCCTTTGTATGATCTGGTATATCACGATGCTGTGGTTACTTCATGGCGTTGGGAAGATGGCAATCATCATACCCCTGAAATCTGGTGGAAAAAGGATCTGTTCAATATGCTTTATGGCTCGGCCCCACTTTGGAATTTAGATCGGGAACGCTGGCAGGAATATAAATACACTTTCATCAACAGCTATAAAAAAATTGCTCCGTGGCTGCAGCTAATTGCAACCGACGAGCTGGTTTCACACCGGTTTGTAACAGAAGACCACAAAGTTCAGGAATCGGTTTTCTCTTCCGGAAAAAGGATTGTCGTAAATTTTGGTGATGAAGATTTTGACTTATCAGGAAAGGTTATTAAAGCAAAATCATTTTTAACGAGCAATAACTAAATTAATGATAAAATGAAGAACGCTGTACAATCATTTTATTGATTGCGTTTACCCAATCAACATTGATGGGACAAACCAAATTAGATTCCACTAAGACCGAATATTAATAGAACACTGAACGTTGAAAAGGAAATATAGGATGACGATAGTGAGCTCCATTTTTCAAAAATTGTTGTCACCTAAAATGCAATCAGGGTAATCTGAGGAAGCAGATGCAATACTTTTTTAATTGGCATTACAGGTACAAGAAAAAAGCACCTACTCAAATAAATGTGTAGGTGCTCGATGATTAAGTCGGTCTGCTGGGATTCGAACCCAGGGCCCGCTGATTAAGAGTCAGCTGCTCTACCAACTGAGCTACAGACCGAATCGGCGACAAAAGTAACAGATTGTTTGTCATTTTCAAATTTAAGTTCGGAGTATTTGAATTCCGGAGTAATTAAAGTTCCCAACTTGTTAATGAGGCAGGGGATTCGCTGGGTTTTTTAATCTGAATTTTAGCCACTTTGGGCTTTCCGGAAACTTTTACTGACTTTTGATTATCTTTGTTTTCAAACAAATAAAAGCACATGGAAATTCTGAACCATATTCCTGAAGCATTTATCAAATTTTTTCTGGTATTGATTTTCTCTTTGCTTATCGGGCTGGAGCAAAGACGGCACCACATCAATGAGAACGAAGATCTTCTCTTTGGAACAGACCGTACATTTACCTTTATCGGTTTGTTGGCATATGTGTTGTTCATTGCAGATCCGGTCCATTATGTTCCATTTTTGGTAGGATTTGTCTTGACGGGCATTCTGCTCGGCATTCAGTACCATCAGAAAATCGCACAAAACGGAAAGTTTGGATTGACCACTACGATTCTGGCACTGCTGACGTATTGCCTTCCAATCATGGTTTTCACCCAACCTGTTTGGTTAGTATTGTCGTTTATAGTTGCTATTCTGATGATTACCGAAATGAAAAGTGATTTTATTTCCCTTTCGAAAAAGGCGTCGGAAGAGGAATTTATTACACTTGCCAAGTTTATCACTTTTGCCGGCATCATATTACCACTGCTTCCGGTAGAAAACATTTCAGCACAAATACCTATTTCTCCATTTCATTTATGGCTTGCCATTGTGGTGGTTTCGGGTATTTCCTATGCAAGCTATCTCCTGAAAAAATTTGTTTTTCCTAATTCAGGAATTTTTCTGACAGGCATATTAGGCGGTCTCTACAGCAGTACTGCAACCACGGTGATTCTGGCCCGAAAAGAAAAACAGGGATTGGCAGAATCTAAAACAGTTTCGGCTATTATGATTGCCAATGGAATGATGTATTTGCGGATTCTTTTTCTGGCATTCCTTTTCTATCCGCAAGTGGCTATTCAACTGGCTATTCCATTCCTGGTCATGTTTTTGGTCACCTTAATTCTTTCGAAATTTGCTTCTGGGAAAGATCAGAAGAATGATTCTGGAAATCTTCGGGGGATTATTGTGGACTCAAATAAGAATCCATTGGAATTCAGGACGGCAGCCATCTTCGGAGTTTTATTCGTAGTTTTTGCTCTGGTAACTGATTTCGTTCTGAAAAGTTACGGAAGTGCCGGGATAGCTGGGCTGGCCTATGTTGTGGGCGTAACTGATATCGATCCGTTTTTAATGAACCTTCTTCAGCAAAAAACCGGAATTGAACAGATGACAATTGTACTTGCCATCATCAATGCAACCAACAGCAACAATCTATTAAAAATGATCTATGCAGTTTCGCTTGGCAGCCACAATATTCGTAAACATTTATTCGTTAATTTTGCAATACTTATAGCTGCCGGGTTAATTATGTCAATGCTATTTTATTTACTTTGACCTTCGAATTTTGCAGCAAACGATGTTCTTCTAAAACAATTCACATGAAAACAAGCATATATCTAAGGATCATTTCAATTATTGTATTTTCAATTCTGGTATCGTTCGGATGTAAAAAAGATCCGGCCCCAGTTCCGGTAGTTATTCCCGCAGCTAACGAAGTAAATGCTTTTGTATGGAATAGACTTCATGACTATTATTTGTGGAATGGTGTAGTCACAGGCCTTTCAGACGAAAAGTACCTGATTAAGGATAGTTTAAACCGTATGCTGAATAAGCATGCTGACCCACAGGAATTGTTTACCAGTTTGTTGTATAAACACAGCGAAATTGATAAGTGGTCGTTTCTGGTTGACAACTCAAAAACCATTACTGATTGGATCAGTGGAACTTCTAAAACCATGGGGTATGATTTTATGCTCGGACGAATAGGAACCAATGGCGATATTTTCGGTTTTGTTCGATATATAGTTAAAGGTTCGCCCGCTGAAGCTGCCGGAATGAAACGGGGTGATATTTTCCTGAAGGTCAATGATCAGCAACTCACGGTTTCAAACTATCAGACGCTGCTTATTAACTCAGAAAATTACACACTGGGGTTTGCAACCATTACAAACACTACGATTACTCCAAATAGCAGAACGGTAACTATGACTGCCATTGACTTGCAGGAAAATCCAATCAACAAGGATACTGTTTTTATTTACAATAACCAGATAGTCGGCTACCTGGTTTATAATGGGTTTAATTCCGATTTTGACCTTCAGTTAAACAGTGTTTTCAAGACATTCAAGGATGCGAATGTACAACAGATGGTGCTCGATTTACGATACAACGGTGGCGGATCTGTTCAGAGCAGTGTTTATCTGGCAAGTATGATCTATGGAACCGATGCATCAAAAGTATTTGCTTCTTCGCAGTACAATACCAATCTCCAAAATTATTTGGTAGGACAGTACGGCCTGTCGGCGCTCACCGATAATTTTACAAACACAATTTCAGCTACAGCTAAAAATCCTGCTGCGTCAATAAATTCCCTCAATCTGCAGAAAATTTACATCATTGTTTCAGACAATACCGCTTCAGCCAGTGAATTGCTCATTAACGGACTGAAACCATATATGAATGTGAAAGTTGTTGGAATCAATACGGTTGGGAAATACGTTGGTTCTGCAACATTTGATGATACTGATGCCAATGGGGTTGCCATATCAAAGTGGGCCATGCAGCCTATTGTTGTCAAATATGCAAATAAACTTGGAGTTTCGGATTTTGTAAATGGACTGACACCTGATATTATTGCTGAAGAGGATATCGCAAACTTATTGCCATTCGGCGACCCACACGAAAAATTACTCAGTTATGTTTTATCCGATATGAGTGGCATACCAATCACAAGCAAGACTTTAAAATCGGCTCAGATTGGTCTGAAGAAAGTCGCTGACAGTCATGACTTCAAGCCATTTGCAACAGATATGTATATTAATCCAATCAAAAATATTCATCGATAATTAGATGTAAGACAAATCAACCTCGAACAGCAGGGAAATAGGGGCTAATCTAAAAATCACCCTTCGCTCAAAACAGAACTATTTTAACTAAACCAAACCTCGACTTCCTGATGAATTTTAAATTTATCTGTTTACTCATTTCCCTGTTCTTTCTGACTAATTCAGTTTTTTCTCAGGTACCCGGAATAAGCTCTTCCAATCTGCCTCTTGTGGTCATTAGCACCAATGGAGTAACTATTCCGGATACATACAAGGTTTCGGGTTCAATGAAAGTTATTTCCAACGGACCCGGTAAACTGAATAAACCTGCTGATCCGGGAAATATCTATTCCGGGAACATCGGAATTGAAATTCATGGTGCCTATTCGGCCTCGTTACCCCAAAAACCATATGGTTTTGAAACCAGAGATGCAACCGGAAACAACAAGGATGTCTCGCTTTTTGGAATGCCCGAAGAAAACGACTGGATTTTGCTGGCCAATTACAACGATAAGACTTTTATGCGTAATATGCTGGCTTTTGACTTGTTTCGTAAGTTGGGTCATTATGCGCCAAGAACACGAATTGTAGAAGTCATTGTCAATAATGTTTATCAGGGAGTTTATATTTTAACCGAGAAGATCAAACGGGATAAAGGACGTGTTGACATTTCCAAACTAACTGCTGCTGATCTTTCGGGGGATTTGGTTACCGGCGGATATATTTTCAAGATTGACTATTACGACTCGTCCAACAGCTGGCAAAGTCAGTACCGGCCTATCGGCTATCCTTCAAAAGCTATAAACTATGTGTACTACGACCCGGCTCCCATTGAACTCCTTCTCACACAAAAAAATTACCTTCAAACTGCGGTCAATTCGTTCGAATCGAAGTTAAACAGCAGTAGTTTTGCAGATAAAACCACTGGTTATCAGGCCTGGATCGACATCAATTCGTTCATCGATTATTTCATTGTCAATGAGGTTTCGAGGAATGTCGACGGATTCAAAAAAAGCTGCTATTTTTTTAAAGACAGAAACAGTTTGGGTGGAAAAATCAATGCCGGGCCGGTCTGGGATTTCGACTGGGCCTGGAAGAATATCTGGGATTGCAGTATGTTTCAGGCAACCGATGGCTCTGGCTGGAGCTATAAGATAAACGATTGCGGAGATATTTATCCTAACTCGAACGGATGGATGGTCCGGCTGCTGCAGGATCCTGAATTTGCAAATACGCTTCATAAAAGGTATTTTGAACTTCGGAATTCGTACCTAAGCTTTAACTTTCTGCAAAGTTATACCGACTCAGTACAAAATCTGGTCAACGAAGCTCAGGTGAGGCACTATGCCAAATGGAATATATTAAG
Organism: Bacteroidia bacterium; assembly: GCA_037143155.1. Classification (GTDB taxonomy): domain Bacteria; phylum Bacteroidota; class Bacteroidia; order Bacteroidales; family Prolixibacteraceae; genus Aquipluma. Next base: position 12,083 of record JBAWZG010000057.1, on the reverse strand, counting down.
TTTATCGGTCGGAGCTCCTGAAGTCGAAAGTCAAGCCTCAACCTATGCAGGGCAGGTATTAAAATTCAGCAACTGGATTAAGACCCGGCTGACCTGGCTCGATGGCAACATGCCTGGAAAATCTTCGCCAACTTCAGTTGATTCGGATCAACCAGGTTTCAGTTACCGGATCTTTCCTAATCCGGCAAACGAAGTAGTCTATTTGGAGGCATCTTCAGAAATACTTGAAATAGATCTGTTTTCAAATTATGGAGTGAAGGTATTTCATCAATCTGGCATTCTAAGCTTTGAAGCCCAGATTGATATTTCGCATTTAACTCCGGGTATTTATTTTGTTCACCTCAAATTGAATGGAAATCAATCGGTTAATTCGAAGCTGGTTGTTCGGTAGTTCGCGAAAGATGTTTTTGAAATTTGGAGAAGTGTTTGTCGGTAAATATTCCTATATTTCGAAACTTCAGCTAACCTTAAAATTAAATAGATAATCTAAACTATACTATTTATAAACCAATGAAAACCAGATTTATATACCTGTTCGGCATTCTATGCTTTTTTGCAAATTCTGCCATCGCACAAGTTTCCGGAATTACTTCCTCCAATTTACCTTTAGTCGTAATTAACACCAATGGATTAGCTATTCAGGATGCCGGCAAAATTACCGCAAAAATGAAATTGATTTATAATGGCGCAGGCAATTTAAATAAGCCAACCGATCCGGGAAATAACTATGATGGAAACATCGGAATTGAATTTCGCGGTGGCAGTTCAGGTTCAACGGTACAAAATCCATACAATATTGAAACACGCGATGCCAATGGTGGAAACCTCAATGTTTCACTTTTAGGAATGCCGGCCGAAAACGACTGGATTTTACTTTCCAGTTTCGACGATAAGACTTTTATGCGAAATACCTTGGCTTTTCAGCTTTTCAGAAAGGGCAGTCACTATGCGCCACGCACCCAAATGGTTGAAGTAATTGTCAATAATGAGTATCAGGGCATCTATCTGCTTGCAGAAAAAATTAAGCAGGATAAAGGCCGGGTCGATATTTCGAAGCTGACAAGTTCGGATGTTTCAGGAGATAACCTGACTGGTGGCTATATTTTCAAGATCGACTCCTGGGACACAACAAACAGCTGGCAAAGTAACAGTGTTCCTTTTAATTATCCTGATAAAGTTGTTCATTACGTGTATGATGATCCTGATGCTTCTAACCTGGTTACCGCACAGAAAGATTATCTGAAAACAACTGTAAATTCCTTTGAAAGTGTTTTGCACAGCGCAGGCTTTGCTAATACAACCACTGGATATCCGGCATGGTTGAAGCTGAATTCGTTCATGGATTATTTTATTGTCAGCGAAGTTTCAAGAAATGTTAATGCATACAAGAAAAATTGTTACTTTTTCAAGAATAAAAACAGCACCGACAACAAGATTCATTCCGGACCGGTTTGGGATTTTGATTCTGCATGGAAAAATGTTGTAGGTTGCGATCAATACATGGCAACTGATGGCTCGGGTTGGAGCTATAAAATAAATGATTGCACCACGAATAAAACCAATTCGAACGATTGGGTCGTCCGGGTGCTTCAGGACCCAGTATTTGCAAGTGCTGTCAGAGCCCGGTATTTCGAAATGAGAAAAACTTTCCTGAGTACGCAATACCTGAATACTTTCATCGATTCAATCAAGAATAAGGCGATGGAAGCACAGGTTCGCCACTATACCAAATGGCCCATACTTGGTTTGTCGGTGGGAACTGCGGAAGTTGATGCGCAGCCTGCGACCTACGAAGGACAAGTTACGAAATTAAAAGACTGGATTCAAACCCGCCTGACCTGGCTTGATGCGCACATGGTTGGCGGACCAAATTCAGTCAGCCAAATTGAAAAGGAATTTAGCTACTGTATCTTTCCAAACCCGACACACGATTTGCTTTACCTTGAATCGTCATCTGAGATTCAAAGTCTGGAAATATACAACAGTCAGGGAACCTGTGTCATGAAAAAGGATGGGTTAGCTGAATATTCTACGCAAGTGAATGTCTCCTCATTTTCTCCGGGAATGTATCTTATCCAGTTGAAAACCATGAGTAATCAAATTATTCATTCGAAACTGGTCATTGATTAAAATAGTTTTTCCTAATCCTGAATAAAATCCGGCAGTTTTTAGGTTGTGGATGTTCAATTTGCTAATTTTAGCGTTGAACCTAAAACCCGGCTTTATGAAAAAACTATTCTGTGTTTCATTGGCATTCATCGCCTTTTTGTCGCTTCAGGCCCAGCAAATGCCCTTCAGGTACGAAGAATTAACAGCCCCAGATTTTGTTCAGGCGGTGCAAAAGTCAGGAAAAACATGTATTCTGCCTATAGGAGTTTTCGAAAAGCATGGACCGCACCTTCCGCTCGGAACCGACCTGTTTACGGCTCGTGAATTTGCCATCCGCGCAGCTGAAAAAGAATACACTGTGGTATATCCCTGGTATTATTTCAGCCAAATCAATGAAGCAAAACACCAGCCCGGAACAATTGCCTATTCTCCTGAATTAATCTGGAAAATCCTTCAGGAAACACTGAACGAACTGGCCCGGAATGGGTTCGATAAAATAATCATCGTGAATGGTCATGGCGGAAACAATGCTTTCCTGAATTTCTTTGGAATGGCGCAATTATCAGAGCGTCGTTCCTACAGTTTGTATTGGTTTCGGCCGTCCGACGATCCTGAAGTGGCTAAAAAAGTAGAGGAACTGACTCAGCATGATCCCTACAACGCACACGCCGGAAATGAAGAATCGTCAGTCGAGAAAGCCATAACACCAGATCTGGTTCATCTGGACCGTGCCGGACAGCAATCAGGAGTAGATCAGGACCGTTTGAAAAACCTGCCGTATGTTTATACCGGAATCTGGTGGTACGCCAGCTATCCGAATCATTACGGCGGCGACGGAACAAAAGCCAATGCAAAAGCGGGTGAACTGGTGATTAACTCTACGGTGGATCAGCTGGTGAAAATGATTCAGGCTGTGAAAAAGGATGAAGTTGTACCTGCACTCCAAAAACAATTTTTCGATGAATCAGAAAACCCAATCAAGACCAAACAATAGAACGAAGAAGCAACTTTTTGATGCCTTTGTCGCAGGCGAGAAAATCGACCGGACCTTGTTCCGGCCAATCCTTATGCACTTTGCAGCTCGCTTTACAGGAAATTCGTATGCGGAATTTGCTTCTGATCACAAGGTATTGGTCAATAGCAATATCCAAACGATGGAGCATTTTGACTACGATATGGTTAGCCTGATTTCTGATCCATACCGTGAAACTTCAGCTTTTGGAGCACCGGTAACTTACCTTCCTGAAGCCGTTCCGCGCTGCGAAAAACTGATTGTCAAATCGTGGGAAGATATTCAAAACCTGCAGCATCCGGATGTGTGCAAATGTACCCGAACCTTGGACCGAATCAAAGGAGCCGGACTTTTTCAGAAGAAATTGCAGGGAACAGTTCCGGTAATTGGCTGGATTGAAGGTCCGCTGGCCGAAGCCTGTGATTTGGCCGGTGTGAGCCAGATGCTGATGCAACTGATGATGGATCCGGATTTTTCCAATTTACTGCTTGATAAATGTACCCAAACGGCCAAAGATTTTGCCAAGGCACAAATTGAAGCGGGTTGTGATGTGATTGGAATTGGCGATGCTATTTGTTCCCAGATTGATCCGTTTACCTACGATACCTTTGTGAAAGAGCGCCATCGTGAAATCATTGCTTTCATTCACGAAAATGGTGCCCGCACCAAACTTCATATTTGCGGCGACATTACTCATATTTTGCCTCTGCTGAAAGAGGTTGGTACCGACATTCTCGATCTGGATTACGATTTGGATATTTCCTATGCGCGTTCGGTTATGGGCGAAAAAACAATTCTGATGGGAAATATTAGTCCAATGGTCATTCAGAATTCAACTGCGGAAGAAGTTGAACGCTTATCGCGCGAACTGGTTGCCAAATACGGCAATGAACGGTTTATCCTTTCGGCTGGCTGTGAAATTACAGTTGGCACCCCGCACGAAAATCTGGTTGCGATGAGAAGGGGATGTCTTTGAATCATTTGATCTTATACAGGTAGAGACGCACGGCCGTGCGTCTCTACCTGTATAACCCGGTCACCCCGAATTTATTTCGGGGTCTGACATTCAGCAGGTTGAAATCCTGAAACAAGTTTCCGCTATGCAAAACGTGTTTGTTCAAAGAATTTCTCCTGAATGAAAAGGGTAACCGGTCCGGGCTGGCCATTGCCGACAAGGGTTTCGTTCATTTTAACAACCGGAGTAACTTCGCTTCCGGTACCAACAATCATCATTTCGTCCATGTTGGCCAACTCAGAAGCGGGAATGCCCCCTTCAATTACCTGTATGCCGCTTGCCCGGCAAATTTCCATCACCACTTTCTTGGTGATTCCCGGTAAAATCAGATTCGAATCTGGATGCGTATAAACGACACCGTTTTTGACGGCCATAAAACTTGAATGAGATCCTTCGGTAACAATTCCGTTACGGATAAAAATGGCTTCAACAGCATCTTGCTCATGGGCGTTTTCTGCAGCAAGAACATTGGGAAGCAGCGATATCGACTTGATGTCGCAACGCAGCCAGCGAATATCTTCGGTAGTAATCACCTTCACCCCGTTTTCAAGCTGATCCCATTTTGTAGCAAACGGAAAGGCCGTGGCATAAATCGTTGGCTCGATATTTTCAGGAAATTGATGAATTCGTATGTGACTTCCACGGGTAATTTGCAGATAGATACCAGCTTCCTGATTGGTCAGTCCGTTTTGTTCCAGAAGCGATTTAAAAACTGTCTCCAACTGGTTGAACCCATCAAAATCAATACGGATTTCGCGCAGACTTCTTTTGAGCCGTTCCATGTGATCGGCATACCTGAATGGTTTTCCGCCGTAATATTTAATCACTTCGTAAATGCCATCGGCAAAATTAAAGCCCCGGTCTTCAGGAGATATTGATGCTTCGCTTTTTGCAATCAGGTGGCCGTTGAGGTATATCGTTTCGCTCATAGTTGTTGATAGGTTATTTGTTTTCAACTCAAAAGTAAAAGAAAATGCATGACGATGCAAAACCAGTAACCTTTCTGTCTACTCTTGCCTAATGGGGTGGTGTCGGTTCACAGAAAATTGCTGTATACGAGTACCGTATCCGTCAGCTGGTGTGCGAGGTGGTTGCTGAGACTGCCGAGGTGCACACTCCTTCAGATAACAACTATAGTGCGGACTATTCGATTATGTGTTCATGAGGCTTTGTTCATGAACCAATTCGTTAAGTTATTTCTCACCATAAATAACAAGAGCACTTGAATCCATTATAACATTTCCATCAGAATATTTCTGGTTTAAGGTTTTATATACTTCTACTTTTATTTTTTCTTTCATTTCATCCTCAGCATTGCTGAGTGCAGCCACAATAGGAGTACCGACCTCAGTCATCATATTCCAATAAATATCCGTTGTGCTGAAATTTAATTTTGCAATAATTTCTTTTTCAGAAATATTCTTCAATCCGGCCTGCAAGAATAAATCAACTATGAAGCCAGGCTTAGCACAGCGAAACATTCCTGGAGAGCCGGTTGCTGGTTGAGGTAAGTCCATGTTTCTATTAACGATACCCATAGTAGCTGTCACCCAGAAATTTTTGTCCGGAACATTCCAAACGGCTGTCGCAATCCTTCCGCCGGGTTTAAGAACCCGGACCATTTCTTTAGCTGCCAATAACATGTCAGGAAAAAACATAAAGCCCATCCGACAGCTTATGGCATCAAATGTATTATCTGCAAAAGGAAGCTCACAAACATCGCAGGCCTGAGTTTCTATATTTTTTATTCCTTTACGGTTTGCATTCTCGCGGGCAATTTCAAGCATACTCGCCGAAAGATCAGTTATAAATACTTTCCCATTGGTTAGCATTGTTGCGATTGTCAATCCCGGCTCTCCAGTTCCTGCTGCTACGTCTAATATAATATCTGAATCTTTGGGATTGATCAGATGAATGATTTCATCACCCATGGGTTTTAAAAAAACCATATTTAGGTCATCCCATTTTTTCCATCCGTAAGAGAATTTATTCCATGACGCTTTTTGCTGTTCCCTGATTTGTTCTGATTGTTGTTCCATGTTACATTTATTTATTGTTAGAGTTTATTTTGTTTTTGTTTTTCTGAACTGCCAAGTTCCATCCGGGCTCCATAATTTTATAACATTGAATGTAAGACTATTTAAAAATTTTCCATAGGGGAAAATATGTCGGTTCATCATTTTGTATAAAAGTTTGCAGAACGATAAAGCCAATGGATTGAATGAAAATGACAAGAATACAGACCGCTTCATGGTCGAAGAAGATTCCAAACGAGAGCGATTAATTCCTTGACCGAAAAGACTACAATACAAAAAACTCCGGATGCAAAAAAGCATCCGGAGTTAAATTAGATTGCAAATGTTAATCTATCTGTTTAATATCAACTGTGTTTCGTATTGTTTTTTATCAACAATCACTTTTACAACATACAAACCATTTGCAAAAGAAGAAGGTGTGGAAATTGTTTTTTGCAATACACCCTTGGTCATCTTAGCATCATCAGTAAGAATAGTTTGGCCTAAAATATTAACCAATTGAATATTGGCTTTGGCATCAACGGTTCCTCCAAGTTGTAAGATTAGCGTAAAATCTCCTATGGAAGGATTCGGAAATACCTTTATTGCTTCCTTCGCCTGGAGTTTCTTGGTAATTGTTGAATCTACTTTACTAATGGAAAGTGATTTCATAACAGCCAGGGTTTTAAAGCTTACCGTACCGGTATAATCCAACCAATTGGTTCCGCACTTTGCCCTGATATGCCAGTTGTAATTCTGGTTGGCAAGCAGCGAAGAAATGGTTACGGATCTCTGGTTTCCAGCCAGGATAACATCTTTCCATACAGAACCGTTGCTGGTTGTTTTGTATTGTACCTGCCACTGATCAGGATCAGAAACTGCATTCCAGTTAAGTTTCGCACCCGATGTGGTAATACTTGTTGTGGTTAAACCAGTTGCATTCTGACAGGGATTGCCAACAGTTAATAATGCAGCAGATGAAGTAGCTTTGGTACAAGTACCAATTACCACGCAACGGTATTTATAACCATTCATTGACAACGGTACCGCAGTGAGATTAAGAGTTGCATCGTTTGCACCCGAATAGACTCCGCTGTTTAAAGCATTGATGTAACTTGTTCCTCCATTGGCGCTTACCTGCCATTGATAGGTGACAGATACGCCGGTTGCAGTCACATTAAACGACGCCATACCCAGGGCCAGTATGTTTTGGTTGGCAGGGTTACCGGAAATTTTGGTTTTCGGATTAACCAGTATGGTTGCGGTGATCGGTGTTCCGGTACAACCATTCGCTGACGGAGTTATCGTAAAGGTTACCGTTACTGGTTCAGTAGTAGTATTTGTTAATTCACCGCGGATATTCCCTGAACCGCTGCTTGCCATATCTCTGCAGGTTAAAGTATTATCTCTGGTCCAGGTAAAAGTTGTACCACTTAAAGATCCCGTTAACACAATCGTTGTTATATCTGATCCCGAACAGGTGGTTTGCGAGGTTGGAGTAGCTACAGCATTTGGAGCTGCCTTAACAGTGACGGTAGTTTGACTACTGTTGCTGCAGGTACCATTTGAATAAGCATAGGTCAAGGTTTGAGTTCCTGACGTTGGATCAAACTTATAATTGCCAGTACTGCCGCTTACACCAGTACCACTCCATGTTCCACCTGCAGGTGTTCCTGCAAGAGTTACCAATCCATTGTTAAGGCATACAGGTCCGTAGCTGCCGGCAGAGACGATTGGCAAATCATTTACAGTAACTGTTGCAGTTACAGTAGTTGAACAGCTGCTACCAGTACCTCGGGTAACGATGAGTTGATAGGTGTAAACACCGGAAGCACTGGAAACTATACCGATTAATTGTCCGGAAGCATTGGTTGTTAATCCGCTGATACCGCTGGTAGCAGAATTGGATGAAGTGCAACTGTAAGAAGCCACATCTCCTGGTGTCCAGGTATTAGGCAAAAGGTCAAATACAACTCCAATGCAAATTGAATTGTTTACCGAGCTTCCGACATAGGAGGAAATGGATGCAACGTTTGGTGCTGAATGAACGCTGGCATCAGCATCATTACAGTCTGTACCATTCGTAGTTAAACTGTATCCCGTTGGAGCTGTTGCCCCGTAGCATAATGTTGTTTGACCTGCATCATAGCCATCGCCGTCTGCATCAATGTAGATTGGAGCTGATCGCCATACCATGTTGTCGATATCATTGCAGTCTGTATTATTTGTGCTGTAACCTGCCGGCGTTGCGTTTCCGTAACATAGACTTACCGGGTTGCCTGCACCGTAACCGTCACCGTCAGCATCGGCAAAGAAAGAACCAGTTTGCCAGACATTACTGTTCGTATCATCACAATCAGGGCCAAGTGTTGTCAGCGACCACCCAGATGCAGAGGGAGGGCCGCAGTTCACATGTGCAATTCCATAGTAGCCGTCGCCATCCACATCATTGTACCAGGTAAGCGGGCCTGTAGTTAGTGAAACAGGGTCGGAAGCAATACCGTTAGCAGTAACTACTAAAGAATATGTACCATCCGGTAATCCGGCAGGTAGTTGAAAAGTGGTGACATCAGCAATATTTCCTCGCTGAACTCCTGTACTACTCCAGTTGTATGTGCGTGCATAGTATACATTTGACCCTGAAGTTAAACGAACCAAGGGATAATTCGTAGCGTTCTGATTATCATCACCATATTCCGAACCTTCACTGATGCCGTTAAACTGGGTGCCATCAATTGTGTAGGTATCACACGCAATTTGAACGACATTATTTATGGTTGGTTTCCCGGATGCAACAGGAGTGCCATCCGGAGTATATATGTAATACTGATCAGAAACGTTAGTTTGATCGATTGATACCAAAATATTGCCATCCGGCAAATTGAGGGTAGTATATAAATAACTCGGTACATCCGAACTTAGTCCTCCTCCCGGAGAATTTATCTGCACATAGGTGTTGGTAGTGTAGTCAAATTCATACCAATAGGTAGGAGATGGAAAATGATCTGACGAAATCGGTGGTGGAGAACAGGCAAACAGTATTTTACCATTTGGCATCATGGAACCGCCTGCATCCGGCATTCCATAACCATTAGGTATATCAGGACCGGCAGCCCAGGTACCCGGGCTACTGGTACCAGAAGGTGTATAATAAGCTGTATGCCCTGTAGAACCCATGAAAAATGCTCTTCCGTCCGGTAAAAGGAAAGCAGGACCGGTTTCATAACCGTAAGGATCATATAAATTAACCGGAACATCAGCATCAACTACCCATGTACCTGTTGCCGGACTTGATGAGGGAATGTATCGTTCAGAATGAGGAGGTGTTGTAAAAGTATAGGAAGCATCCAATCGCTGCATATCAACCATCAGGATGCTGTTGTCAGGTAATTTCAACCACATCGATTCGTTATGGACACCATGAGAATCAGGTCCTGCAGAATATGTATTTGTTACCGGATCAAAAATAGCTGTATGTTTTAAAGTAGTAAAATCATATAACAAAGCCTGAAGTATGCGGCCATCCGGCAGAATTTCCGAATTCCCATCGCTGATTACATGTCCCGGAGTGCTTTGTAACGACCAGGTATTTGTAACTGGGTTATACACTTCGGAATTTGAGCCGCCAGTACCATATTCACCACCTGCCACATAAACACGGCCGTCTTTAAGTACATCGGATGAAAAAAACAATCGCCATCTTTGGCTTTCTGCACTTTGCGACCAGGTTCCATTAATATAACTGCCATTAATATCTGGTGTAAGGATGTCATAGATATCCCCTGTAATACCCCCACTCGAATGGCATAGTACTCTTCCGTCGGAAAGCAAAAGATTGACTCCAAAGTTATAATGCGGAGCAAGCGAAGCTACTGGAGTCCAGATCCCTCCGGAGGCAGTAAGGCTGGAAAAGGATTGCTTTGGAATACTGGCTGATTTTGTAACGGGAGCAAAAACTGTCGGCTTATCGACAATTTCAGGCCCTGAATATAAATCCACAGCGTGAGATATCAACTGAGCTTTTGCAGGCTGCAGCGTTACAATCAACAGGATAAGGAACAAACCAAGTATTTGGTTTAGTGATGATTGCTTTCGAATTTTCTTAAAGTGTAGAATTTTTTTCATGATTGAAATTTGTTTACATTGTTAATAATAGATGATTGCCGTTAACTTTCTGAATGGATTTAATTGAATTAGACACAATAGTGACAGTAACTTTTGATGTGGCGTTCTATTTTCCTTATAAACTATTCTCTCACTGAAATTTAAAAACTCTTCACTCTCAGTTTTAAAGGAGGATTTTTTCGCAATTTTGATTTGGTACAAAAGCTTGATCTTATATTTCTAAATATATTGATGGAATAAAATTCAAGTTGATTCGCTCTAAATAATATTTAAAGATATTAAAATGTTTTATTATTCAATTAGTGTTTTTACTATTATTTTAACTTTTATTTTAATCCTATTGAAAATCAATAAGATATTACAGCTGTTTTTTCAGGAGACTCGGGGAAACAAAAATCAACTTGATTGGCTTTGCTTTTAGCCATTGAGTTTTTATATTTTCTTCTCCTTGAATTGGTTTGAAGCTGGCTGCGACGTGATTGGAATCGGCGATGCGATATGTTCACAGATTGTTCAGTTTACATATGATACCTTTGTGAAAGACCGCCATCGCGAAATTATTGCCTCTATTCATTCATATGGTGCGAGAACAAAACTGCATATTTGCGGCGCCGTTACTCATATTTTGCCTTTTCTGAAGGAAGTTGGAACCGACATTCTCGACCTGGATTACGATGTGGGTATTACTTTTGCGCGCTCGGTAATGGGTGAAAAAATGATTCATATGGGAAATATAAGTCCGATGGTAGTTCAGAATTCCACTGCGGAAGAAGTGAAACGTCTGTCACGCGAACTGGTTGCCAAATGCAGCAATGAGCGGTTTATTCTATCCTCCGGATGTGAAATTACATTTGGCATACTGTACGAAAATCTGATTGCGATGCCGAAGGGATGTCTATCATCTTAAGAGACGCACGGCTGTGAGTCTCTAAAGATACTTCTCTCGTTTACTTTATTGCTTTCCAGGTTCGATAAGTGTATGTTCAAAGAATTTCTTCTGTATGAAAAGGGTCACTGGTCCGGGTTGGCCATTGCCGACAAGGGCTTCGTCGATTTTTACAACAGGAGTTACTTCACTTCCTGTACCTAATATCATCATTTCCTCCATCCCGGCCAGCTCTGAAGCAAGAATTTCTTCTTCAATGACCTGAATGCCGTTTGCCCGGCAAATTTCCATCACCACTTTCCTGGTGATTTCCGGCAAAATCAGGTTGGAGTCAGGATGGGTGTAAACCACACCATTTTTCACGGCCATAAAACTGGAATGAGATCCTTCGGTAACCATTCCGTTGCGGATAAAAATGGCTTCAACTGCATCTTGCTCATGGGCGTTTTCGTCAGCAAGCACATTCGGAAGAAGTGAAACCGATTTGATGTCGCAGCGCAGCGAGCGAATATCATCGGTGGTTATAACCTTGCCTCCGTTTTCGAGCTGGTCCCATTTTGTGGCAAAAGGAAATGCTGTGGCATAAACCGTTGGCGTGATATTTTCGGGGAATTGATGGATTCGGGTACGGCTTCCACGGGTAATTTGAAGGTAGATTCCGGCCTACTGATTGGCCAGTTCGTTTTGTTCCAGAAGCGATTGGAATATGGCTTCCAGTTTATCGAAATCGTCAAAATCAATCCCGATTTCGCGCAGACTTCGCCGCAATCGCTCAATATGATCGGTATACCGGAAAGGCTTTCCGCCTTAATATTTTATCACTTCATAAATGCCGTCGGCAAAATTAAAACCACGGTCTTCCGCGGAAATGAAGGCTTCGTTTTTAGGAATCAGTTTGCCATTTAGGTATATTATTTCACT
>JBAWZG010000056.1:0-21227 GCA_037143155.1 Bacteroidia bacterium | reverse complement strand
CCGGTGGTGTTGGTGCAGTCGGTGGAGTGTTGTCAATTACAGAAATCGTCTGGCTAACACTGCTGGAGTTAGCCGATCCATCGGTAAATGTCCAGGTGCGAACTATGGTGAAATTATTTGGACAAGAACCCAAAGTAACTTTATCAATCGGACTTACTTTAATCGATCCTCCGCAGTTATCCTGTGCAGTAATATCAACCGGTGGAGGAACATCGCCTGCACATTGTAGAAATAAATTTGAAGGCCCAACAGGAACTATTGGAGCCGCATTGTCGATAACTGTAACTGTTGCTGTGCACTTACTTGTCAATGAACCGTCACTTACAGAAAGCTCAACCGGGTGAACTCCTAAACTAAATGGACCGTAATTGTCAAGACTAAAGTTCAATGAACTTCCTTCCGGATCGGAAGAGCCATTATTAATATCAAGAGCAGTTATACTTGCACTGCAATTGGCATCAGCGGAAACAATAATATTTTTACATATTGCAACCGGTGGCTTATTGCAAGTCATAAGCGGATCGTTTATGGTAACGGTAACAGTAACTGCTGACTGGTTTCCTGAAAGATCATAGGAATAAATTGTCAGTGAATTCGCCCCAATATTAGCACAAGTGTAAATTAGTGGTGTAAATCCCAACACACTGTTTAATCCACAATTGTCAGTTCTGGAAGTAAACGCATTCTGAATTAGATTGGCTGAGGTCAAATTGTAAACTCCGGTCGCATCTAAATCGGCACTAAAATCCTTACCAACAACAAGCGGCAGCAACTTATCCACTACTGTAATATCAGCAGTCGCAGTATTGAAATTACCATGATTGTCAGTAACCGTAAGCGTGACCTGATTTGGGTTGGTCGCAATGTCGCTGCAAGTGAAAGTAGTTTTACTTAATGACATGGATAGAATTCCACAAGCATCATTTGAACCAAAATCAACATTTTCTGGAGTGATTGTTACATTTCCAGTTGCATCAAGCTCTGCTGTATATGCTTTTGCTTTGGCAACAGGCTTAACAGTATCATGAATAGTTACGTTGGCAGTACAACTTTCCGCATTACCATCATTGTCGGTAACAGTCAGAGTTACTTTATTAGGATTGGTTGCTATGTCGTCGCAGTTAAAAGCGGTTTTGTCCAGTACCATGCTGGCTATTCCACTACTTGCTGTTGATCCGTTATTAATTTCAGATGCAGTTAAAGTATAGTTTCCTTCAGCATTCAATGAAATTGTAAGGTCCTTGCATTTAGCTTTCACGAGCGTGTAATCACTTTCGTATCGTTGAAGGTATATTTCATCCTTAAATAAAGGAGATTGTCCAAACCAGCTTACCCAATATTCACCACCTCCATAAGCAATGGAAGGAGCATACGATGTTGCCGTTTGAGAGTCAATTTTTACTGCAGTAGTAAACGTTGGCGAAAGTGAACCGGAATACTCCTGAAACCATATTCCGGCATTGAGTGACGGGTCGTGCCACGAAACAGCATAGGTGTGTTTATCGGTGTTTAACCGTACATCAGGCTCTGCCTGAATTCCGGGAGTACTTCCGAAAATCATGGGACTGCCAATTTTGACGCCTGAATTATCGGTTAAAATACCTGCAATATTTCCTGCAAAGTCATCGTAAACAAGCAGAAATTGATTGGTTAAATCATTGTATGCAATAGCAGGATTAATCACTCCTGAGATGCTTGAATAATTATTCAGGATTCCCAGTGTTCTATCCGTTTTTATGGTTCTTGAAAACAAGTTAGTTGATTGGTCTGCCCAGGAAACAAGAAATTGCCCGTCGGTTGTATCATAATCAATATCGATGGAATAAGGCATCATATAACCACTGGGAACAAATCCCAATATCACTTCATTTCCCACCTGAACACCACTATTGTTGTAAAATTTTCCTGAAATATTTAAGTTGATGGCATCGTACCATACAACCAGGTAAGTTCCGTTGTGGTTAGAAGAAACCGTTGATGACATATTCCAGCTTCCACTGGCCACAACTATTTGCGTTGTTTTAATCTTAGAGGTCGTATTTACGATCGCCATGCTTACAAAATCATCAAGTGAAACATGACTTTCCTGCCAAACCACTGCCAAGGTATTGTCGGATCCATCATATGCAGCTTGCGGCCTTTCCGCATAAAGGAAATTTCCGCCGACATCTGCCGAAAGAAGTGTTCCCGTAGTAACAGGTACTCCTGTCACAGCGGCAACATCCTGGAAATTGTAATAAATACGATCCTTTCCGTCCTGATCGCCATTCCAGACAACCAGAAAATTGTTCCCGTTGGTACAGGAAACCACTTGTGGATATTTAGCCGAATTAAGATTTGTTCCGATTTTGACGCCTGTTCCTATTTCAGCCGCGCTGGCCGGTGTGGCTAATAGCAAGCTAAGGAGCAGCAGATATGTAAATAAGTATAATTTTTTCATAGATTCAGGAAGCTAAGTTTATACAAATAAGTAAGGATTTAACCAACCCGACCGAAGGTCATTGTCGAGTGAAGCAAACTGTTCGTCAAATTCGCTGATTGGATTGAAAGTATCGATTACCCGATTTTCAGGAAAGCCAAAAACTGACTTAATTGCCTGATTTACTACAAGCTGATTGTTAACCATACCTGACTTTTCATTCATCCTGATTTTTCCTCGAGGAGATTCGATCGCACATGTTTTTAACGATTTGGAAATCTGTTCTCCTGAAAAATCGCCCGCACACCGTGATAGGGAATTATGAATTATCAGTCCGGTTTCGTATCCTAAAACACTAAATAAATCGGGGTATTTCCGGAAGTTTTTCAAATACTGATCAACAAAAACCTTATTTTCTTTATTTTCCAGTTTTCTATTCCATGAACTTATACTGATAATATTCTCTGCAGCTTCACCCAAATTAACCAGTCGGTTTTCTTCGGTAGAATAAGCCGTGGTGATAAGCGGAATATTAAGTTGACTAAAATGCAGATTCCTGATCATTTCGTCAGATTCGTTACCATGCATGAATAGATAGATGCAATCGGGAGGTGACTGCTGGATTTTATCTAAGGTTGCTGAAATAAAATCGGGGTCATTTTGACTTGCCAGATGAATTTCGGAAATTTGACCTCCCGCCGTTTCAACTCCCTGACGGAAAGTAAATAATGCATCGTAACCACCATCATATAATGAAGTTATGATGGCCACATTCTGACCAAATTTTTCAACTGCATATTTTCCGGAATGATAAGCCGCCTGAAAAAGGTTCAAACTATTGAAGAACAGAAAATCATTCTTCTTACTTTCACTGACTAAATAACTCTCGCCGGTATTTGCAATGATGGCAGGGAGTTTGGCATTTTTAAACAGGGAGCCCACTTGAGAAGCCACTTCCGAATTCAAGACACCAACAACCAGATCAACATTGTTTTCAGAAATAAGTTTCTGGGTTTTTTCCTTAACCGTATAAGGAGTTCCGGTATTTACGGGCTCAATAATCAACTCAATCTTATTCTTTTTTATGGAAGAGTGCTGGTCTATTCCGCTTCGCAATCCATTTAAGAATGAACCTGAATAATGCGGATGCTCTGTCGATTGCGGCAACAAGACGCCAATTTTGACTTTTTCACCTTTTGTATTTAGTGTAGTTGCATTCGACTGGAAAGGCTGAAGCAAAGAAGCAGTCAAACCCGTTCCGGCAATTTTAAGAAAATTTCTTCTGTTGTTCATGGTTTTAGCTTCTTGATGGAAAGATTCCAAATAAGGCAATACAAAAATTTAATACCAGCGATGGTTGCATATTATTATGCGCTTGTCCTCCTCCATTATTAGTGATACTGGCAGGGTTCATAGGTGCATTTGCGGGACTAACAGTAGAAAACCGTTGCTCAATTTTTGATTTTGAAATAGATGCGATTGGAGGTGGAGTATTGATTCCGTCACCATTCACAATTTTAATCTGATGCTGATGCGATGGCATTTCCGAAACGATTAGGGTATGGTTCTCCTCTCCGCCCCTGCTGCCCAGTTGAATAGATGAATTGTCGACATGTACCGGCGTCCTGCCCCTCAAATCAGGCAAGGCAAAAGTTACCCTGCCATCACCACCATAGGTTGTCCCAAGTATGGAAAATAAAGCTTGGTTCTGATTGATTGGCAGAATTTGACCATTACAGAGTGCCCAGCCTTTTGGAGCGAAGTTAAATCCAACAATTTTTATTTCTGCTATAAATGGTTCTGACATAATATTCGACTTTTAATTTTGTGATGGAAAAATTCCGAAAAGTGAAATAATAAAATTAATGCACGCATAAGGCATCAGGTTGTTGTGCGGCTGAGACCCTCCTGAATTAAGAAGAGTGCCAGGATTCAAGTCACCTAAATTTGCCGGATCAGTATCGCTTGTATATACCCTGCCGACAGTGCCGGCAGCAATGGTACTGTTGCTTATACCCGTTGAATTTCCTACCGAAGCACTACCTAAAATACTGTGATTATGAATAGGAATTTGGTTCACTGTTAGCGTGGTAGTTTCTGATCCAAGCTGTTGGGCTAAAATCATATTGGATAAGCCAGGTCCTTGTCCCTGATGGATAGGAATTCTTCCACGTAAATCAGGTAAGCAGAAAGTTGTTTGTCCATCACCTCCGTAAGTGGTACCAATCAACTGAAAGAGAACTTCATTTTCTGAAATCGGAAGTAATTGTCCTTCACAAAGTGACCAACCGGCTGGGGCAAAATTGCCCCCAAACATTCTTATTTCTCCAACAAATGGTTGCGACATAATAGTAAGTTTTAAGATCTTGGTGGGTAAATTCCTTGTAAGGCAATAATGTAACTTAGTCCCAAATAAGGCTGCATATTATTGTGGGGTTGCGAACCACCTGCAGCAGTTGATGATCCAATTGCAATAGCTGGTGGACTGGAAGAAAATACACTGGCTACCGGAACAATTGATTTAGCGAGTAATTTACCTGCCGGTGAATTGGAATCTCCGGCCACAGTATTATTATACTTCATTTTATGAGTATGAGAAGGCAGTTCGGCCAAAATTAGAGTTTCAGCGGAGCTTCCGCCCGTTTCCCCCAACACATGATCGGAAAGACCAGGTCCCTGACCGGGATGCATTGGCGCCCTTCCCATAAGGTCAGGTAGTCCAAAAGTACTTCTGCCATCGCCACCATAGGTAGTTCCAAGCAATGAAAAAAGAGCAGTATTTTGAGAAAGCGGAAGTATTTGCCCGTTGCAGAAGGCCCAGCCTACCGGAGGAAAATTACCACCAAAAATTCGAACTTCAGCAAGAAAAGGATCTGACATACTAATCTATTTTAAGTTATTGTTGTTTACCTATCTATTGATTCACTAATTTGTTTTCTTAAAATTGTCAGGAACAATGAAGAAATTAACCTTAATGGCCTTTGAATATTTTCACTAAACTACTGTTTTTTTTTATTATAATACTTTATCATCTTTATATATTTATTTAAAAATTAACAACAGCTGTTTATGGAAATAAGTTTCAGAAAAGTAAATCAGGATGATTTTAATTTCCTAAGGAAAGTTTATCGAAGCACCCGCGAAGAGGAACTATCGCAGGTAAATATGTCTGAAGAAGATAAGTCCGCATTCATTGAATTTCAGTTCAATGCACAACATGCACATTACTCACAGGCATATAAAGATGTGGATTTTGACCTTATTTTACTGGATGGTACACCTGCAGGAAGATTATATCTCTGGCGTTCTGAAACACAGATACGAATCATGGATATTGCCTTATTGCCTGATTTTCAGCGGAAAAGAATTGGAACCAGCATACTTCAAACCATTATTCAGGAATCTGAAAAATCAGGAAAGAAAATAAGTATCCATGTGGAGTGTTTTAATCCGGCCTTACGTTTATACGAACGGTTGGGTTTTAAGAAAATAGATGATACCGGCGTATATTTTTACATGGAACGAATGCCATAAATAGATTTCTCCCATGAATCCGGATTTTCAAACATGGATGAATTTGGATTTGTATCTTTTATTTGTGCCGCTTTTTCAGTTCTCTCGCCAAATCTTCAATCCGATAACCTTTGTGTGAAAGTAAAACGATGAGGTGATACAACAAATCAGCACCTTCATAAAGAAAATTTTCATCATCATCGGCCATTGCTCCAATAATGGTTTCAACAGCTTCCTCTCCCACTTTCTGAGCAATTGTCCGTGTTCCCTTCTGAAACAATGAAGTGGTATAAGAACCTACAGGCATTTCCTGCTTGCGCTGGTCAATAAAATCCTGAAGATATTCCAGAAACTGAAGATCGTTTTCTTCGTTTTCCTCACCCCAGCAAGTATCATCGCCGTTATGACAAACCGGACCTACCGGGTTGACTTTAATCAAAAGCGTGTCATTATCGCAATCGGGTGCAATCGAAACCACATTCAGAAAGTTCCCTGATTCTTCGCCTTTGGTCCACAAGCGGTTTTTTGTGCGGCTGAAAAAAGTTACCAGACCGGTTTCTTCTGTTTTTGCAACCGCCTCTTCGTTCATAAAACCCAACATCAAAACTACGTTGGTGGTATTATCCTGAATAACCGCTGGAATAAGGCCATTCAGTTTGGTGAAATCTAATTGAGTATTTTCCATTGTGTTTTATCTTATTTTTCTTTGTGGTCTTTGTGTTTAAAACGCAAAGATGCACAAGTTTTATCGCATGACAATTCCTTTAGTTTTCAAATAACTTTTCAAATCGGGTATCGCAATTTCCTTGTAGTGAAAAATACTGGCAGCCAGTCCGGCATCTGCTTTTCCTTCGGTAAACACATCAACAAAATGCTCCATATTTCCCGCTCCTCCTGAAGCGATAATCGGAATCCTGAGCATATCAGCCATCTTTGCCAGTTCCTTATTAGCAAAACCGGCTTTGGTTCCGTCATGATTCATCGAGGTAAACAGGATTTCACCAGCACCACGGCTTTCACCTTCTTTGGCCCACGAAAAAAGTTCTTTTTCTGTCGGGATACGACCACCGTTTACGGTTACCGTCCAGTAGTCGTTTTCGCCACGGGCATCGATAGCTAAGACCACAAACTGACTACCGAAATTTAATGCCAGTTCGTCTATCAATTTCGGATTGCGCACAGCCGATGAGTTGATGCTGATTTTATCGGCACCGGCGCTCAACAAAGCATCGGCATCTCTCAGTTCGCTGATTCCGCCACCAACTGTGAAAGGGATATTTATTTCGCGGGCAATACGCCTGACTAATTCCACAAAAGTTTTCCGGCCCTCGTGTGTGGCCGTGATGTCGAGGAAAACCAGCTCGTCGGCTCCCTGTTCGGCATATAATGCACCCAGTTCAACCGGGTCGCCCACATTCTGAATATTAATAAAATTGATGCCCTTTACGGTCTGACCGTCTTTGATATCAAGGCATGGTATGATTCGTTTTGCAAGCATAAAAAAGCCCCTTCCAGCCTTCCCCAAAGGGGAAGGAGTTCGTTCTTTGAAATAACATTATTGACACAATCATTGCCCTTGATCCTTCATTTCTCCCCCTACGGGGGAGATCAAGAGGGGGCCTCTATTTATAAAATTCCTCTATATCTTTTAAACTAATCCTATTCTCATAAATTGCTTTTCCGGTTATGACTCCCGGAATACCCATTTCATCCATTTCGTAAATGTCTTTCATCGTTGCAATTCCTCCACTTGCAATCAATTCAAGATTGGGGAACTGTTCCATAATTTCTTTATATAAATCGATACTTGGACCGGTTAACATTCCATCGCGGGCAATGTCGGTTGAAATGACTTTCTGAATTCCTTTACTGGTATAGCTTTCAATGAAATCGAGAATGGATAATTCAGAAACTTCCTGCCAGCCACTAACAGCAATCATTTTGTCTTTGGCATCGGCTCCGAGAATGATCTTTTCCGGTCCGTATGTTTCGATCCAATGCAAAAAAGTCTCACGGTCTTTCACCGCAATGCTTCCCCCGGTAACCATTTTTGCACCACATTCGAATGCAACACGCAAATCTTCGTCCGATTTCAGACCGCCACCAAAGTCGATGATCAGATTGGTTTTCGAGGCAATCAATTCGAGCACTTTATAGTTGACAATGTGTTTGGCTTTTGCACCGTCCAAATCGACCAGATGCAAACGAGTGATTCCGGCATCTTCAAACATTTTGGCTACTTCCAACGGATTCTCGTTGTAAATCGTTTTCTGATTGTAATCGCCTTGCGACAACCGAACGCACTTAGCGTCGATAAGGTCAATGGCCGGTATAATTGTTATCATGTAGCCTCCCCCGGCCCCTCCGAAGGAGGGGAGAAAAAAAGTTGTGTATTAATTGAATTTCTTTTCATTCGACGCTGTTTTAATATATGCTCCCAAATCCCCCTCCTTCGGAGGGGTTAAGGGAGGCTTCTTCTCAAAAAGTTTTCCAAAATCCTTGCACCAACAGTTCCGCTTTTTTCAGGATGAAACTGGGTTGCATAAAAATTGTCGCGGTGCAAGGCTGCGCTGAACGGATTGATGTAATTGCAAACAGCAGCAGTGTGCTCCCCAACTGCAGCGTAATACGAATGCACAAAATAGACAAACTGATTTTCAAGAGAAGAATCAAAGATTCCGCTTTTCAAGTTTGTTATATTGTTCCAACCCATGTGAGGAACTTTAGTGACGAATTCCATTTCTGGTTCAGGAACAAAACGTTTGACTTGTTCATCGAAAATTCCAAGACAAGGCGTATCGTTCTCTTCAGAATAGCTGCACATCAATTGTAAGCCGAGGCAAATGCCAAGTACTGGTTGTTTCAACTGTGGAATAAGTTGATCCAAACCATCTTTTTTCAGGTAAGTCATGGTGGTACTGGCCTCTCCCACTCCAGGAAAAATCACTTTATCAGCGGCTTTAATCTTTTCGTGGTCGCCAGTGATTTCAGCCTTCACTCCAAGTCGCATCAAAGCATTGTTGACCGATTCGATGTTTCCGGCGTTATATTTTATAATAACAATATTCATAAAGCCCCTCCTCAATCCTCCCCAAAGGGGAGGAAGTCTTATTTCATGTCAGATACGCTCAACTTTTCTCAACTTTTCAATTACAACAAGACTTTTGTTGTGTATTTTTGTTCTATATATTTTCAACTATGGCGCGTTCTTCTAACGGTTAGGAAACCGGTTTCTCAATCCGGAGATGGCAGTTCGATTCTGCTACGCGCTACACTTATTACTTCAGCAGATCAGCAATCACCTTTTTCATTTCCTGAAACTCTTCGTCTTTGTAAAGTCGTGTCATGAAAACAATCTTGCCCGTTTTATCGACGATCACATTTCGGGTGACTCCTGCACCTTTTTCAGCAAACTGATAAAAAATACCTCCTTTCGGATCCAGTGCCAACGGATAAGTTACCGGAATCTCCTTTGCAAATTTCTCAACCTTTTCAACCGGCTCGTCCAGATCAATTCCAAATAAAGCAAAATTCGGATTGTCTTTGTATTTCTTCCAGATGTCGGCTTCGATGTGCGGCATTTCTTTCCGGCAAACCGAACACCAACTGGCAGTGAATTGCAACATGACTACTTTGCCTTTCAAATCGGCGATTTTTACTGTTTTCCCTTCAGAAGTGGTAAACGAAAAATCAGGAACCTGTTGCCCGATTTTCACAATGTATCCATAATCTGCCGGAATTTCCTTTTGAGCAAATGCTCCTGAATAACTTAAACCCATCATTAGAATTACGATAAATTTTTTCATGGTATACTAATTAACTAAAAACAACTGTGCGATTATTGTAAACCAGTATTTTCCGTTCGATGTGCTTGTTTACGGCTTTCGAAAGAACGATTTTTTCCAGATCGCGGCCTTTGGCAATCAGGTCGTTCACGGTGTCTTTGTGACTGACATGAGCAACTTCCTGCTTGATAATCGGTCCGGCATCGAGTTCTGTGGTGACGTAATGACTGGTAGCACCGATGATTTTCACTCCACGTTCGTAAGCGGCATGATAAGGTTTTGCGCCAACAAATGCCGGTAAAAACGAGTGGTGAATATTAATAATCCGGTGTGGATAATGCGTAATAAAATCGTCGCTGATAATCTGCATATAACGCGCCAAAACGATAAAATCGATTTTGTGTTTTTCCATCAATGCAATTTCCTGGGCTTCCAGCTCTTCCTTGTTGTCTTTGTTCAACGGGAAAACATGGTATTCAATATCAAACCGGCGGGCAACATCAGCCATATCCGGGTGGTTACTGATAATCACAGGGATTTCCACGTTCCATTCTCCGGAAGTATAACGAGCCAGCAGGTCAAACAAACAATGCGACATCTTCGAAACAAAAATGGCCATGCGCGGTTTTTCTTCCGAGAAATGGAGTTCAAAAGTCATCTGGTTTTTCTGTCCGATGAGCGTTGCAAAATAGTCGGCAATTTTATCCTTCGGGATATTGAAATTACTCAAATCCCATTCAACACGCATGTAAAACAGCTTTTCTTCGCGATCGACATGCTGATCGAGATACAGAATATTCCCGTTATTGGTGTTGATAAACTCGGTTACCAATGCCAGAAGTCCCTGTTTGTCTGGACAGTGAATAAGGAGAATTGCGGTTGATTTATTAATGTCTATTGTCATATTGGTTGGTTGAAACACAAAGGAAGATAAGATTTTTCAATGTGCACTAAGTTCTTTATTACATCTTTTTTATAAAGTACCCTTTGTCGTAGGCAATTCAAAGTTAAAAACATCTTTCCGGATAGCCATTTTTATCGCTCTGGCCAATGCTTTGAAAATGCCTTCTATTTTGTGATGCTCGTTGGTTCCTTCTGACTGAATATTCAGGTTTGAAAGCGATGTGTCAGAAAACGATTTAAAGAAATGAAAGAACATCTCGGTCGGCATTTCGCCTACTTTTTCGCGAAGGAACTCTGCTTTCCAAACAATCCAGGGACGACCGCCAAAATCGATGGCCACCTGTGCAAGACAATCGTCCATCGGCAAACAATAACCGTAGCGCTCAACGCCGCGTTTATCACCAAGTGCCAGTTTAAAAGCTTCGCCCAATGCCAAAGCTGTATCTTCAATGGTATGGTGTTCGTCGACTTCCAAATCCCCATCAACCTGGATGGTCAAATTAACTCCGGAATGGCGGGCAATCTGATCGAGCATATGATCAAAAAATCCCAAACCTGTATTGATATTTCCTTTTCCTGTTCCATCCAGATTCAGTTCAACTTGAATTTTTGTTTCTTTGGTATTGCGAACAACAACAGCAGTGCGGTCAGGAGTGGCTACTTTAGCATAAATCTCATCCCAATCGGTGGTAATTAATACACAAAACTCAGCCAATCCCTGTTCCTGAAGTTCCTTTTCCAACGAGCCATCATTAATCAAAATTCCTTTTGCACCAAGGTTTTGAGCGAGTTTAATATCTGTCAACCGATCGCCAATTACAAAACTGTTTGCGAGATCGTAACTGCCATCCAGGTATTTTCCCAACATACCAGTTCCCGGTTTTCGGGTAGGTGCATTATCGTTAGGGAAATGACGATCTATAAAAATGTCATCAAAAACAACACCTTCCTTTTCGAAGGCATTCAGAACTTTTTTGTGAACCGGCCAAAATGTTTCTTCCGGAAAACAGGCCGTTCCTAATCCATCCTGATTGGTAACCATCACCAGATCGTACGACAGATTTTTAGCAATAAAGTGCATATTCCTGAAAACCTTAGGCAAATATTCCAGCTTTTCAAGCGAATCGATTTGTTCGTCTTCCGTTTCAAAAATCAGAGTTCCGTCACGGTCGATAAAAAGGGCTTTTTTCATACTTTATTTATTATTCCGTATTTCATGTTTACTGGTCGTTTGCTTACTCGTTATCTTCTATTAAACCAACAACAAGCTTCTTTAACGCTTTTCTTAATTTCTTATTTTCTTCCGGCGAGCCGATGGTGATGCGTAAACTATTTTCACAAAGCGTAACTTTCGAACGATCACGAACAATAATTTTTTGATCGGTCAGGTATTCGTAAATACCCCGGGCATCGGTCATTTTCACGAGGATAAAATTCGCATCCGACGGATAAATGACCTGAACAAACGGAAGTTTAAACAATTTCCGGATCATTCGGGCCCGTTCGTCAAGGATAATTTTCACCCATTCGTTTTTCTCGCCCTCATTATCGATCAATTCCAGTGCTTTTAGCTGAGTGAGAATATTAATATTGTAAGGATATTTAATTTTGTTGAAAACCCGGATGATTTCTGCCTGGGCAAATGCCATTCCCAGACGAATACCAGCCATTCCCCATGCTTTCGAAAAAGTCTGAAGAATAATCAGGTTTGGGCAACTATCCAATAGTCCAAGAAAACTGTTTTCAGGCGAAAAATCGATATATGCTTCATCCACCACAACGATACCGTCGAATTCCGTAAGCAACTTAATAATTTCAGTCTTATCCAGAAGGTTTCCTGTCGGATTGTTTGGTGAACAGATAAAAATGGCTTTGGTATAAAGATTGGTGACATCCAACAACTTTTGTGCATTGAAGCTGAAATCTTCGTTGAGTTTTACCTTGCGGACTTCCACATTGTTGATATCGGCAGCAACCTGATACATGCCGTAAGTTGGATCGATCGATACCACATTGTCGACACCCGGCTCGCAAAAAGCACGGAAAATAATGTCGATCGGCTCGTCGCTTCCGTTTCCCAAAAAAATCTTTTCAGGAGCAATGTTTTTGAGTCTCCCAATTTTGATTTTCAACTCCCATTGAAGCGGATCAGGATACCGGTTATATGGCGCATTGTATGGATTTTCGTTGGCATCGAGGTACACTTCTGCCTCGCCCGAGAATTCATCACGGGCTGAAGAATAGGGTTTGAGCGCCTTGATATTATTTCGAAGTAATTTATCTAAGTTCATAATTCTATTTTTGAACCACATAGAGCACATAGATATTATTTTCTAAGTGTTCTACGTTCCTATTTGGTTATTTTTTATTTTTTAATTCTTCCAATCGAAGCGAAATTGCATTTTTATGTGCGTTCAATTCTTCGGCAGCAGCCATGATTTCGATGACCGGACCCAAATTTATTATTCCCTCCGGACTAATCTCCTGAAAGGTGATTTTCCGAATAAAACTGTCGATGTTAACTCCGCTAAACGATCGTGCCCAGCCATTAGTTGGCAGCGTATGGTTAGTTCCTGAAGCATAGTCACCTGCACTTTCAGGAGTATAATTTCCAAGGAAAACCGATCCGGCATTGATTATTTCCTCTGCTACCTGAACATAATTCTCCATGGCGATGATCAAATGTTCAGGCGCATATTCGTTGACCAGATCAATCATATCTGAAACCTGATCAAGAACAACAGCGTGACTGTTTGCCAGGGCTTTTTCAGCAATGGATTTTCGAGGCAGCAAAGCCAACTGTTTTTCGATTTCATCCTGTACTTTCACAACTAAATCCGACGAATTGGTTACCAGTACCACCTGGCTGTCGGGACCATGTTCCGCCTGAGAAAGCAGGTCAGAGGCGATGAATGCAGGAATAGCTGAATGATCAGCCATCACAGCAACTTCCGATGGCCCGGCAGGCATGTCGATGGCCACATCTCCCCGACTGACAATTTGCTTGGCGGCCATCACATATTGATTTCCGGGCCCAAATATTTTATGCACTTTCGGGATATAATCGACTCCAACAGCCATGGCACCGATGGCCTGAACTCCGCCTATTTTAAATATTTGTGTAATGCCTACCAATTGAGCGGCATATAAAATTGCCGGGTGAATCTTGCCTTCCTTATTCGGGGGAGTACATAGAATAATTTCCTTACAACCGGCAATTTTAGCCGGAATGGCCAACATCAGAACTGTCGAAAACAATGGTGCTGAACCCCCAGGAATATATAATCCAACCTTTTCGATACCAACCGACTTTTGCCAACAAACCACCCCTGGAGTAGTTTCAATCTTTTTAACCGATGAAACCTGAGATTCGTGAAATGTCCGGATGTTTCCGGCAGCAATTTCAATGGCCTTCTTTAACGAATCTTCAACCAATGAAATAGCATCCTCAATTTCCTGCTCCTGTACTGAAAAATTCAGGATAGAAACACCGTCAAATTGTTCGGTATATTTCCGGAGCGCTTTGATGCCGCCGGATTTAATTTCAGTCAGTACAGACTGAACCTGATTTTCAAGTTCAATGACATTGAAGACCGGGCGCCGAAGTATTTCAGCCCATGTGTTTTTTGGAGGATTGATAAATATTTTCATTGAATATTTAATAAATCATTTTTTCAATTGGTATAACCAGGATACCCTGAGCTCCACAAGCTTTCAGTTTTCCAATAATTTCCCAAAAATCTTTTTCTTCGATCACCGAATGAACCGAGCTCCAGCCTTCCTCTGCAAGCGGCATCACAGTAGGACTTTTCATTCCGGGTAAATAGGACTCAATTTCTGCCAGTTTATCGTTGGGGGCATTCAGCAGAATATATTTTTTCTTTTCGGCCCGCTGAACCGATTCCATCCGAAAGATTAATTCATCAAGAATCGCTTTTTTAGTCTCCGAAAGATTGGGATTTGTAATTAAAACGGCTTCAGACCTAATAACCACTTCAACCTCTTTTAGACGGTTGCTCACCAAAGTGCTTCCTGAACTGACAATATCGAAAATAGCGTCCGCCAATCCAATTCCGGGAGCAATTTCAACCGAGCCGGTAATGACATGGATTTCGGTAGTAATATTATTTTTTCTGAAATAATCTTTCAAAATTTCAGGATAGGAAGTTGCAATCTTTTTCCCGTTGAAATAGCCAAGTCCGGAATATTCATCATCTTTTGGAATAGCGAGGGACAAGCGGCATTTGCTAAAACCGAGACGTTTGGCAATAACCACGTTTTCTTTCTTCTCCAGCATTTCGTTCTCTCCAACAATTCCAATATCGGCAACACCCATGGCCACTGCCTGCGGAATATCATCATCTCGGAGGAAAAGTGCCTCCATCGGGAAATTTATAGCTGTCGAAATCAGTTTACGTGAACTCAGCGGAAGCTTAATTCCGGCTTCATCAATCAATTTTATTGAGTCTTCGTTTAACCTGCCTTTGGTTTGAATGGCAATTTTTAATAATCCTTCCATTTTCGCTAATGTGTTAAAACAAAAAAGGCCTACCATCGTGGTAAGCCTTCTTTTGGGTTATATCTTTAGATTAACTACAAAACAATTACTGCCTACCTGCTGATAGATTAACATGATGGTGGCCGAGATGTTTGAAAGTATCTTTCATTTCTTTTTTATATGCTGCAAGTATAGTTATAAATTGAAATCAAAACAAGTTATCTGATTACAGATTGTCGGAGTTTACGTTTTATTAATATAAAATAGAAAAACCGCCCTGAGAGCGGTTTTCTATGGGAATTAACCCAAGTATGTTTTCAGTAATTTACTTCTTGAAGTATGTCTCAGTCTGCGGATTGCCTTTTCCTTAATCTGACGGACACGCTCGCGTGTTAAACCAAACCGTTCGCCGATTTCCTCCAATGTCATTTCCTGACAGCCTATTCCGAAGAACATCCGGATGATATCGCTTTCGCGTTCGGTTAAAGTTGCCAGAGCTCGTTCGATTTCCTTGGCTAATGATTCCATCATCAACGCCCTGTCGGCATTTGGAGAATCATTGTTAATCAGTACGTCAAGCAAACTGTTGTCTTCACCTTCAACAAAAGGTGCATCAACCGAAATATGACGGCCGGAAACACGAAGCGTATCAGCGACTTTATCTGCAGGCAAATCCAACGATTCGGCAAGTTCGTCAGGTGATGGCTTGCGCTCATGCTCCTGTTCAAACTTCGAGAATGCTTTGTTGATTTTATTCAGCGAACCAACCTGATTCAAAGGCAGACGAACAATTCGGGATTGCTCGGCCAATGCTTGCAGAATGGATTGACGAATCCACCATACTGCATATGAAATAAACTTAAAACCTCTGGTTTCGTCAAACTTTTCAGCAGCTTTAATCAGACCAAGATTACCTTCATTAATAAGGTCGGGCAAACTTAATCCCTGATTTTGATACTGTTTTGCAACTGAAACCACGAAACGCAGATTAGCTCTGGTTAATTTCTCTAAAGCGGCCTGATCACCTTTCTTTATCCGTTGCGCCAACTCCACTTCCTCTTCAACAGTAATAAGTTCTTCCTTTCCAATCTCTTGCAGATATTTGTCAAGTGAAGCGCTTTCACGATTGGTAATCGATTTTGTAATCTTTAATTGTCTCATATACCCTTCAAAAAAATAGCGTGCAAATATAGGCTTTTGAGGTCAATAATTCAAATGGATTTTTTAATACTTGATTTTTTTTAATTAAATAACCAGATTGGAAATTTCATCTGGCATCAATTCCAAAAACATAGTATGCGACTTCTCCACCTGGATAAATTCCTTCTACTAATATTCCACCCTTTGATTTTTTAATAATCCGACTTAACTCGTCAACTTCAGAAACTGCATTTTTGTTCACCTGAGTGATAATAAATCCTTTTTTGATACCGGCATCTTTGAATTTACCACTTCCAAGTTCAGTAATTTTTACTCCATAACGGATCCCTAATTCTTCTTTATCGCGGTCGGAAACCGCAACAAATTTGGCACCAAAAATATCACCGGGAGTTTCACCTTTCACAATTTCCGTATCTCCGTGTTTGTTACGAAGCGTTACGTTAAATGGTTTCTTTTTATTATCTCTTTTTATAATCAACTCGACCTTATCTCCCGGCCGGCGTTTATTCACCTGTTCCTGAAGTTCTGCCGTTGAATTCACAGCGATGCCATCAACACTGATAATGACATCATTGTCTTTCATGCCTGCCAGATCAGAGGCTCCATCCTGTTGAACCTTCCCAATAAATACACCTTCAATTTTATCCAGATTGAACTTTTTTGCAACTTCGTCAGTCACGTCCCTGATCTCAACGCCCAACAGTGCTCTTTGCACTTCGCCATATTGAAGGATATCGCCTACTGCTTTTTTTACGATTCCAGCCGGAATAGCGAATGAATATCCACTGTAAGAACCTGTCTGAGAAGCAATGGCCGTATTGATTCCGATTAATTCACCCCGGGTATTTACCAGCGCACCGCCACTGTTTCCAGGATTTACAGCAGCATCAGTTTGAATAAATGCCTCAATTCCGGCAAGACTCTGATTAATCCCGATATTTCTTCCTTTTGCACTAATAATTCCTGCCGTAACGGTAGAAGTCAAATTGAATGGATTCCCGACAGCCAATACCCACTGACCCAATTTCAAATCATCAGAATTTCCAAAACGAAGGAATGGCAGGTCTTTTACATTGATTTTCAGAACAGCAATGTCGGTTTGAGGGTCAGTTCCAACCAATTTAGCATCAAATTCCCGTTTGTCATTCAGAATAACTTTAATAACATCAGCCTCATCAATCACATGATTATTGGTTACAATCGTTCCGTCGGCTGAAATAATCACTCCAGACCCAAAGCCCTGACGCATTGGCATTTCTTGCTGACTATTGCCACGGTCTCCAAAAAACCATTCGAACATTGGATTCTGTGAGTAATATTTTCCTTTTTGAGTCACCATGATATGAACAACGGCATGCACCGAATTTTCAGCCGCAAAAGTCAAATCAGGTAAGTCACCGGTATCATTCGATGGCAGATTGGCATATCGCATGGATTGTCCCTGCATCACATTTACAATTTTGGGTGTTTCAAAATAATGAGTGTAAGTCCAAAGAGCAACGAAACCACCTATCAATGCCACCAACATTGTAAATAATCCTTTTCTAAAATTTTTCATCGCTTCGCTTTTAGTTGTTAAAAAAATTGTATGATTTTTAATTGATTATTAAAGATAACGAAAAGCTTTTGAAAGTGTTTTAATGTTTGCAATTCGTTAAAATTGTTTAACAGAAATTAACAAGGGCTCAAACATTTTAATCATTTAAAATCCGGATGAAAACTCATTCGTTTTTCAAACTAAATGTTTGTTAATTTACTCGGATGAACCAGACCAAATCGATTGTCTGTATATCATTTCCATTATATTTACGAATTAGAAAATCCGGATCAATACTCTTAAAAAATCATGGTGAATGCTAAAGAGATTAATCAGTAAAATACCCATAGCTTCGAATATATCTGACTATCTCAGCCGGACCCTGGTGGTAATCACTGTTACTACCACTTTGCTGATCGGTGGAGTATTGATTATACAGCAAACGCTTCATTACAATAAAATCAGCGAACAAAAAAGTAATGAATACATTGAAAATCAAAAAACATACATTCAGGATATTGTAAAAAACGAGTTGGAATATATCCGCATTCAAAACGAAATATTCAAACAGAATATAAATGAAGAAGTCAGGAACAATGTCAACCAGGCCTTTTCTACCGCAGATGCCATCTATCAAAAGTATACAGGAATAAAATCGGACGATGAAATTAAAACCCTGATTATTGCCAGCATTTCCTCACTCAAATTCGATATGGAATATGAGGAAGTATTTATTTCGGGCCTCGATGGAACAGGAGTATATTATCCGAGAAAACCGGAATTCACCGGGAAAAACATGTTGCATTTTAAAGATGCAAACGGCTCTCCGGTAGTTGAAGATGAAATTAAACTATTAAAATCGAAAGACGAAGGGTTCCTAAGTTTCATCATTAATTCTGATTTAGTTTCAGAATCTTCTCCAAATAAAAAAACATCTTTTGTTAAAAAATTCGGTCATTTCAATTGGTACTTTGGATCAAAACAATACGTTGAAGATTATTTTCCGAGATTCAGGGATGAGGTTGCCCGGAAAATCAGTACTGTGAGATTCAAATATGGAGGATACGTGTTTATGAATAATACGAACGGACAGCCAATCGTTATGGATGGAGCTGTTTATGAAGGCAACCTGAATTTGATGGCTGATACAGGAAATATTCGCCACAGTGTCTTTATGCAGGAACTTGAAGTACTCAAGACGAATCCGAACGGAGGATTTTTTTATTACCAGTGGAATAAAATGAACGACTCCATTCCTTCAGAAAAATGTTCTTACGTTCAGCTTTTCAAGGAATACAATTGGTTGATTGGAGCTGGTTTCTATCTTGACGAAATTAATCAAAGCATAAAAGATCAGAAAGATAAACTTTGGGAAGATCAGAAAAGCAGCATTCTGACCATTTTACTGATCCTGATTTTACTGCTATTTCTTGAAGCTATTCTCATCTCAAGGTTTAACAAAAGATACAAATCTGATTTTGAGCGATTTTTCAAATTTTTCTATTCTTCGCAGAACAACTTCAATCAACTGAATATTTCGGAATTGAATTTTGATGAATTCAGGAGAGCTGGAATTGCAGCTAACGAAATGATCATGCTACGCGAAGAAACTGAGAAAAAACTTCTTGAAGAACATAGAAAAGCAATGGAATCCGACCGCCTGAAATCGGCATTTCTGGCTAACATGTCCCACGAGATCCGGACTCCTATGAATTCCATTCTTGGTTTTTCGGAATTACTTGAATCTGACACTCTGAGTGAAAAAGATAAATTGGTTTATTTAAAGCAAATCCGAAAAAACGGAGACATGCTGCTGAATTTGATTCACAATATTATGGATATCTCTAAAATTGAAGCCAATTTGCTTTCAATCAGGAAGAGGCCAGTGAAACTGAGCAAATTTATGGAGGAAATCAGCCACCATTTTATGGAATTGATAAGTACCCGAAAGGATAAAGACATTCATTTCAAAATAAACAATGAGGTAAACCCTGAAGTATCGATACAGACAGACGAGACAAGGCTTCGGCAAGTGATTGACAATTTATTAGGCAATGCGATTAAATTCACCACCTCAGGATCCATTTTGGTGGATGTGAAATTGGAAGCAGATCTGATTCATTTCGATATAATGGATACCGGAATTGGAATTCCATTAGATCAACAGACTGCCATTTTCGAACGCTTTATGCAGGCGGATCATGGCGATAAAATAAACAGTGGAGGAACAGGCCTTGGACTTGCAATCTCTAAAAACCTCGTTCAATTACTTGGAGGAACCATCCAGGTAAAATCAGAGTTCGGAATAGGTTCAACTTTTTCATTTTTTATTCCGAAGGGATAAAAAAACGGAACATCTTTGCTTCGATTCTCTACACCTCAAGCTGGACGGGCTGACAAAGGCCTTTCGTATTTATCGTTTGGGAACTTCAAACCATTTGTTAACGGATTCTTCAGGCTGGTAGTTGAGTAAATAATTCATTGCCTCAGCTGAATTTTCAGCAACAAAATAGAGCTTTCGGTAACTTTCCTTAGCAAATTTTTCGTCGTAAGATTTCTCGAACTGGCGGAAAAGATCATTGTAGAAACCGTTTGTATTGATGAAAACAATGGCCTTGTGGTGGTATCCTAACTGTTTCAGGGTAACTACTTCCAGAATTTCTTCCAATGTTCCAAATCCTCCGGCCAAGGCAATAAAAGCTTCCGACAATTCGCGCATTTTGAATTTCCGATCCATCATATCGCCAGAAACAATGATTTCATGGGCATGAATGGAAGCCAGGTTGAAATCCCGCAGTTTCTCAGGAATAATGCCAATCGTTTTTGCTCCGTGTTTTCCTGCTTCACGCGTAATCACATCCATGGTACCCACATTGGAGCCTCCGTTAATCAAACAAAAATTAGCCTGACCAATCAGGCGAGCCAAATCGATTGCTTCATTCACGTAAACATCAGCAATGGCATTACTCGACGAAGAAAACACACAAATATTCATCACCTGAAATATTTACGATTAAAACAATTACGATTTACTATTTCCCCAAAAAATGGAATAAATAGTAAATCGTAAATAAACAAAATGGCAGGTTACTTCTAAACATCAATGTTTGCATACACGGCATGATCTTCGATGAACTGCCGGCGTGGCGGAACCTCATCACCCATCAGCATACTGAAAATATGATCAGCTTCAGCAGCATTCTCAATGGTTACCTGACGCAAAGTCCTGACTTCAGGATTCATGGTTGTTGACCACAATTGTTCGGCATTCATTTCTCCAAGACCTTTATACCGCTGAACGTGAATACCAGCCTCTTTTCCTTCGCCCCATTCTTCAATGATACGAAGACGTTGTTGTTCGGTCCAGCAATATTCTTCACGTTTTCCTTTCTTCACCAGGTAAAGCGGTGG
>JBAWZG010000055.1:0-21304 GCA_037143155.1 Bacteroidia bacterium | reverse complement strand
TGGCAGTCAAAAGGTCATCGGTTCGATTCCGATATTCTCCACTCTGATTATCAAGACTTTGCAGCAATGCAAGGTCTTTTTTATTTCCGGAATGCCTATCTGGAGTGCCCTTTTGATTTTATGAGTGTGATTCTATTTGAATTTATTGACTGTAAAATGGGCTGTTTTTAGCAATTTTTATCTGCTTATAGTTCATCGAATCTTCTCCTTTATTCATTAATTCTTATGGATGAGTACACAAAAAGACAAAGATCCTCTGCTAACATTTTTAAGAAATCGAATTGAAACCCTATTCTCAACCATGTGAACAGCTCTTACTCAAGCCTAACAATGCAAAATCAAACAAGGCATTTCGGTTTCCATTCTATAAAAAATTATTTATATAACTGTTATTCAACTCATTAAATTTTAAACAACAAACCCTTGAATCGACTTAAATACAGTTTGGCTGCTTAACCGCACAAAGGGTTAATTGTATTTTATAACATATCCAATAAAGAAGAAGTATCGTATCCAGATTATCTACTTTTGACTGGAAAGCATACTTAAGTTCAGAATTTTTGTTTATTGGCAATACTGAACTCTAAACTTTACGAATTAATACTTTAAAATGAATCTTAAACCAACTATTCTGATCCTTCTCTGGCTGTTTCTTGTGCTGGATATCAATGCCCAAATGAAGGATGCTCCCGACTGGAAGAATTATGAATCGGTGCTGAACGTGAAAAACAATCATCGCAATTACGATTTTGACGTATATTGCATCCGTTCGTCGGCGTCAGCCAACCTTTTCTGGCCGGGCGAACCAGCTAAATTCACTTTTCAGCTGATCAACAATACTAACGATGCGATTTCTGCAAATGCCAAAGTTGAGGTGATTCAATACGGCGCAAAAGGAATTCCGAACGATATCTGGTTGCCCGAAATGGTTAAAATTGCTGATGTTCAGTCTATCCCGGTCAAAGTAAATATTTCGGCCAACGGGTTCACCAACATCGATCTGCAACCCAATCTTCCGGAGACCTTTGGCGGATATGCCATCGTTTTTGATCTGGGAAAATATGGACGCAGAGTGGCCACCAGCGTGGTTCGCACCTTCAAAGCAAATCCTTTGGCTATTCAGTATCCCAAACAGGCATTGGATGATATTGGTGCCGATTTCCTAAGCCGCATTGGCGTTCAGGCCATCCGGATGGGAATTTCATATATACCCACCACCAGCCGCGATTACATTTCGGAAATGGAAAAGCTCGACCGAAAACTGAAAGAATACAAAGACAACAACATCACGGTTCTGCTCATGTTTATGGAAGGTCCGGCATTGATTCCGCTGGGTAATCCCCGTTCTTTTCTCGATGATAAAAACACTTTCCTGAAAACCAAACAGGATTATGTTTGGCTTCCAGAATTGGATCCCGATTTTCAGATATTCGTGAAAAATATCTGCACCAAAAACGGTTGGCCAAATGGTTGTGTAACCGGCGTTCACCTGTGGAACGAACCCTGGGAAGGAATTTCCATTTCGGGCTGGCAATCGGATATGCTGCGTTACCGCGAATTGTATACCGCCATGGCCAACGGTGTTCTGGAAGCACGAAAAGAAGGTGCCGATGTACTGATTGGTGGTTGCGACTCGAACTCAAATGCCTGGGATAAGCTTTTCAGCGATGGAAACAACAAGTTTCTGCCCATTTTCGACTTCCTTTCTATTCACTATCAAGGAATGGAATCGCCTTGCCTTTATCCACTGTGGAACAGCCGTAAAGACCACAAAGGCCGGGTGCTAATCTGGGATACCGAAAGCTGGGTAGGAAATACCGACGACCGCATTGCTACTGTGGTGGCCACCAATCGCTCAGCCGGATACGACCGTTCCATGGGAATTTATGGTGGATACATGATTTCGCGGCCTCATACCGGCGAAGGTGCACGTCAAACAATTCGCACCACCGAAGGAACCAAAGAAATTGAGGCTGTTCCTTGTGTGTGGTCACCGGCCGCCGCGGTTGGCGCGGTACAACATATGATCGGCGAGCGCGATTTTAAGGAATTGCTGTTCAAAAACGGATTGCCATGGGTGATGTGTTTCGATGGCTATCAAAATAATCCGGATGACGGAACCGTAATGGTTTGCGGTGATATTGGCGAAGCTTTTGGCGCCGAAAATGTCCTCTTCCGTGGTGTTCGCGGAATACAGGAAGCCAATGAGAAAGCAGAAATCAGAAATAAAATCAGTCAGTTGGCTGTGGATTCTCCTGAACTTGAAAAACTTCAGCAACAACTTTCGCAATACAAAGCCCTGACCGGTGGAAAGATGACCATCAAAGCTGATCCTTCCTTCTCACTTTTCGATTTCTACGGAAATCAGGTTCCTGCTAAAACCGGAAAAATCGAAATTCCTCTTTCATTTCAAGGCTATTATTTGCGGACCGATGGTTCAAAAGGATCATTTGCGCGCCTGACTTCAGCACTGAAAAAAGGTTTTATTGAAGGTTACGAACCGCTTGAAATCGTTGCCAAAGATATGCTCAGCCGGATTGAAGAAAAACCTGTAATGCAATTGCAGATCACCAACATCCTGAACCGAACCATCAGCGGAAACATCCAACTGAAACTTGGAAATCTGATTGTTAAAACTCCTGAAAAAATTATTCTGAAAGGCAACGAAACCCGGACAATTCCTGTTCAGATTACTTCCGGAAACAGCGCAGCCGACAATGCCTATCCGTTGGAAGTGACGATAGATGCCGGTAAAGATGGCAAGGCATTTCATCAGGAAACGATGCATGTAAATGTGATTTCGAAACTGACGCCAAACATCGACGGCAAACTCGATGAATGGGGTAAATCAGTGCCACAAAGCGTTACCGCCGGAAAAACAAGTCTCTCGGTTACCGAAGCAGCCTGGTATCCGTTTAAAAATTTCGATCAAAAAGCCGAAGGTCTGGCCAACGGATACCTGGCTTACGACGATCAGTACTTTTATTTTGCAGCCAAAGTGGCCGACAATACACCGCATCCCGGAACTTATCGTTTCGAAACGCGCAACGATGATGAGTTTTTCTATCCCGATCTGTCTTATAAACCCGATGCCAACCTTTCATTCCGGAAAAAAGATGGCAAGCGTAATGTTAACGAAAATGATCAGTCAGCATTACAAAATCCAAATGGAGTTGGCAGGATTTTGAATTACTGGGAACCTGACGATAACAATATCGGAATGGGAATTGACCTGAACCTGCCAACCGATAAATCCACTCTGGTTGCGTTTTATCTGCCAAACTTCGATACCTGGCAAATAGAAGTAGAATTCTGGAATCTGAATACCAATGCCCTGATTACATCTAAAACCTGTGATAAACTTTGGGACGGTTGCTACCTCGTTTATGAGCTTTCAGGAAATATCCGTGTTACCTTGAAGGGAAACTGGTGGTACAATGTGAAGCTGGCCGGGGTTTTCTTCGACAAAACCACCAACGAAGCCAATGGCAAAACCTCTGTTTTCCAGGTAAAAGATGATTTCGACACCAAAGGAAACTGGAAAAATGTGTATGGAAAAGATGGTTATTGGGTATTTGGCTGCGAAGCAAAATTCCCTTCAGGAGTTACCGCCAAAGCAACCGACAACAGCGTATTGATTCCCCTGAAATGGCCTGAAGGAGTTCGTCATTTCTCGTATCGTAAAGATCCGGTTTTGCCTGATAACAGCGCCGGAATGGGCTTTGCAACCGACAACGTGCAGATTTCATTCAATGTAATTCCGATTGGCGAAGACGGATATGCTTCGACTCCGAAAGGAACGATGCCTAAATATGTGGGTTACAAGTGCACCGATTACGAATACGCTTTAAACCAGGTTGATCCGAAATATGGTGGCGGTACTGAAATCTGGAGATTGTTGGTACCCGGAATGCCTGAAAAACATTTCTATCCGCGTCAACCAAAGTCGCCGTTTGACGGGCCGGTGAAGAATGGAAAACTGGCAATCACCCATGAAGGAAGCACGCGCATTACCGAATGTGCCATTCCATGGAGCGAATTGCCCGATGTGAAAAAAGCGCTGGATGCTGGAAAAACCATCAAATTCTCCTTCCGGATAAACGACAACGGCAACATGGGAAGCTGCATGGAACTGGCGCGCGAACGAAGTGTTTCGAAACGTAATTCCCGCGCATTTCATGCCTCCTGGAAAGAACATTGGGCCAACGAAGTGGAGTTTGGATTTGAGAAATAATAGAAAGATGAAAATCAAAGGAATACTACTTGCAGTTTTAATCTTTACAATTAGCCTGAACCTTTTAGCAAAAGATCAGGTGCACATTCAACTAAAACCTGAAGCTGGTTTGATGACTGAAACCATCCAAAAAGCCATTAATTCTTGTGCTGAAAAAGGAAACGGAACAGTGGTTTTTACTTCCGGAACCTATCTGTGTGGCGGAATTGAACTGAAAAGTGGTGTAAAACTTCAATTTAAGAAAGATGCGATTCTTCAGGGAAGCGATAAGTATGCAGATTACAATAACGATGCGTTTATTTTCGGCAAAGACCTTTCGGATATTGCTATTCAGGGACCAGGAATAATTGATGGAGTCGATTGCATCAATAAAAAGGGCGAAGAAGGTTTTCGCGGTCCGCACTGCATCAGGTTGATCAATTGCAAAAATATTTCGCTGGAAGATTTTACTATTAAAAACTCAGCCAACTGGGCCATCAATTGCCGGCATTGTTCGTTTGGGAAAGTTGACAAAGTACTGATCCGAGGCGGCCATGATGGTTTGCACACCAGGTTCTGCGATAATTTCACCGTTACCAATTGTGATTTTCGCACCGGTGATGATGCGTTTGCCGGAAACGATAACCGCGACTTTATGGTAACCAATTGCAAAGTGAACACTTCGTGCAATGGGTTCCGAATGGGTTGCCGGAACTTCACCGTGAAACATTGCCAGATTTGGGGGCCGGGCGAATCGGTACATAAAATAC
Organism: Bacteroidia bacterium; assembly: GCA_037143155.1. Taxonomy (GTDB): domain Bacteria; phylum Bacteroidota; class Bacteroidia; order Bacteroidales; family Prolixibacteraceae; genus Aquipluma. The sequence goes on along the minus strand of JBAWZG010000055.1, from coordinate 16,321 downwards.
AGAAGCGCAACAACATGCTTTCGGCATTTGTACATTTCTCTCCTAAAGACGAAAACCCGAAACTCGAAAGCGGGAACTGGCTGATTGAAGATGTAACGGTTGAAAATGTTGATCAGTTTTATGTGTACAATTATAAAGACGGGTTATGGCAGACCGGACAACCGGTTACCAATGTCAGTTTCAAGAATATAAAGGCAACCGGATTACTCGGAGCTTTTAATATGATCGGTGACAGTCTTCGAAAATTCAATCTGATCGTCAAAAATTCCTCATTTAGTTTCCGTGAAGGAGCAGATTATAAAGGCGAAAAGTTCGAAGGCGCAAAACTTCTGTCACCGGCACTGTTCAATGCCAGCAGTTTCGATCGGATTGAACTCCGGAAAGTGACTTTTTCGAAACGTGGAGCTGCTCCGGTGATGAAATGCATTTTCGGTAATTCGACAAGCCTTGACCGGGTAAGTTTCATTTCAAATAATCCGTCAGAACCCTTCAAACTTGAAAAAATCGGGAATACCAAAATCTCAAACAATAAATTCATTCAAGCAGAAACAAAATAAACAGATCCATGAAACGGAATATTTTATTTTTTAAGCCATGGCCATTTATAATTCTTTTTGGATTCTTTTTAATCACTTTACAGTCTGAATGTCAAGTCATTAATTTCGATAATCATCAGGAATCAAAAGGTCTGGTTCTTGAAAACAATCAGTTGAAAGTTGTTTTCGATGGAGAAACCGGAGCTTTACTGTCATTTACCAGTAAGAAAACAGGTTGGCAAATTCAAAAACGTCAGGAACTAGCTTTGTCGTTCGAATTGCTGGTGCCGGCTCCTGAAAAACGGAACAATCCGGTTTTGGGTAATAAGCAAAAGCTGGCTTCGTTCGTGTGTTCCAATGATAAAAAATCAATCACGTTTACCTGGAAGAACCTTCAAAGCGAGCGAGCCGGAATACTCGATATTACCCTTACCGGCACTGTAAAAATCGATGACAATGGATTGACTTTTAATATGGACGTTGAAAACAAAAGTCCTTTTGTAATTGAATCGGTGGCATGGCCGGCTTTGGGTGATCTTAAACCAGCCCAAAAAGAAAAACCGCTGCTATTGGTTAAAAACGATTATGATCATGCTGCAACTGATGAGCTTTATCCTTATTTCTGGAATGAGGCCGGTTATTGGGGAGTTGACTATCCGACTAAAATACATGGCACCACCGAATCGCTGCACCTGTTGATTGCCCATGATGATCAGGGTTTATATATGGGAGTTCATGACTATTCGTGTAAAGAACGTGTTGAATGCGCATTTCAGCTCAAACCGGGTGCTGGCCTGGGCGATGGCTGGGGTGGGAATTATCCTGATAGCATTGAAAGTGGTATTGTATCGCGCGTTGAAATGAAATTCTGGCACATGTGTTTCGTTAATCCGGGTGAGAGATATGCTTTGTCTCCGGTTATTTTTAATCCTTATCAGGGTTCGTGGCACAAGGGTTGGGACGAATATAAAAAATGGTTCGCTACCTGGCATCAGAATCCAAAACTTCCGGAGTGGGCCAAAGAAGTGCATTCGTGGTTTCAGTTGCAAATGAATTCACCTGAAGAAGATTATCGTGTAAAATATACGCAATTGGTCGAATACGCGAAGCAATGCGCCAAACATGGAGTTGCGGCGATTCAACTGGTAGGTTGGAACGATGGTGGTCAGGACCGGGGCAATCCATCGCACAATACCGATCCTCATTTGGGAACCAGGCAGGAACTGAAAGATGCCATTGCAGCATGCGAAAAGATGGGCGTTCACATTATCCTTTTCAACAAATATACCTGGGTCGACGAAAGCACCGAATGGTACAAAAACGAATTGTATAAATACACCATCAAAGATCCCTACGGAAATCATTTTCCGGCGAAAGGATATAATTATCAAACCATTACACAGCTTACCGGATTGAATACCCGCCGACTGATTCCAATGTGTCAGATGTCAGCCGATTGGCGAAAAATTGCGGACAAGGAATTTCAGAAAAGTATTGATTTGGGAGCTTCGGGCATGTTGTACGACGAATGTCAACATCATTACGGAGCCAATTACTGTTGGGATACTTCTCATGGTCATCATGTTCCAGCATGTGTTTTTGAAGGCGATGTGCCATTGGCAATGGGATTTCGTGATATTGCCGATATTCAAAAACCTGCTTTCATGATTACCGGAGAGGCAGTGAATGATTTCCATAAAAACATCTACAGTGTTTCCTATTCACGTCAGGGAATCTGGCATACACCCATTCAGAAATACATCGATCCCTATGGTTTGCAGATGATTGGTGCCATGAACTTCGATGCCCGGCCGCAAATTAATATTTGTTTGCGTTGTAATTACATCATCAGTTATGAACCGTATTTTTTCAAAGGTCAGCTCGAAGATTTTCCGAAGACAATTTCGTATGGTGAAAAGGTCGATCATCTTCGACGGACTTATACCGATTACCTGTGGCATGGCGAATTCCGTGATACCCTGGGTGCTACAGTTACCAGGGGGAATGAGCGTTACGGATTGTATTCGGTTTTTATCAATCACAAAAATAATAAACGGGCGATAGTGGTCATAAACGGAGATTTTAAGCAGGATATGGAGGTGACAGTCGATCTTCCAAAAGCCCAAAATCTGGTATTTGTAACTCCTGAAAACCAGGACGAGCAGAAATACTCCGGACAAAAAATTAAGGTTCCGGCCAATGGCGCTCTGGTACTCATTGAAAAATAAGAAGTAAGTTTGATTGTATCCAGCTAATCATTAAACCTGAAATATGAAAATCTATTTTAAACTTTTCTTTGCCTTTTTGCTGACAAGTATTATAATGTCAGGCCTTTCGGCACAGGAAGCTACAACCAGTCCATTTTCTGTATTAAAATTTGGTGCTGTCGCTGACGAAACCACTGACAATACTGCTGCATTTCAAAAAGCCATTGATGCTGCAGCGGGTTCAGGAGGAATGGTTTCGGTACCGGCCGGAAAATTCCTGATCAAAGGCAGTTTGTTATTACATGGCGTGTCGCTGAAAGGTGAAAACATTGCACCGCGCTCGTGGGAACCTCTGAATGGAACCATCCTACTTGCAACCGGCGGAAGAGACAATGAAAAAGCATCCGCACTCTTTGAAATGCGGAATTCGTCGGCCGTTTCAGGAATTACCGTAATCTATCCTGAACAGACGGTTGATGATATCCATCCCTATCCATGGACATTTCACATTGGTGGCAATTCGCCCGACTCAACGGTTTTTGACTGCACCATCGAAAATATCACACTCATTAACAGCTATAACGGAATTCATGCCGGACCCTACGAAAATGGTCGCCACCGCATCAACAGTGTGTTTGGCTGTGTGCTGCGCCGCGGTATTTTTGTCGAAAGTGTCGGCGATATTGGCCGTATTGAAAATGTGCAGTTTCATTGCCATTTCTGGGGAAGCAAAGCTACGAACGGCGATTTCTGGAAAATATTCAAATACATGCAACAGAATTGTGAAGCATTCATCATTGGCCGCAGCGACTGGGAATACATGACCAATACTTTTGTGTTTCCAGCCAAAATCGGCTACCGTTTTATTCATACCGAAAATGGAAACTGGAGCGGCGAGTGCAACAGTCAGTTCTCCGGAATTGCTGCTGATGCCACCGAAAGTTGCATCGTGGTTGAAGCCATCCAGTCGCAGGGTTTGCTCATTACTAACGGGCAGTTTAATTCGCACCTGGCCGGAAGAAGCACGCAGATTATCGTCGAAAAAGGTTGCGAAGGTAGCGTGCGGTTTACCAATTGCGGTTTTTGGGGACCGGTTCAGCAAAATGTTCAGGTGTTGGGCAATTCCAGTGTTTCGTTCCTGAATTGCTATTTTTCAAGCAACCATGTTTCAAAAGACCCGGATCATCCAAGCTGGGCCATCATTGCCGAAGACGGAAAATTGCAGGTTCAGGATTGTACTTTCGATGGTACCCAAACCGACGAAGTGAAACAATGGACCTATGGCGGTGAAAAGCGCCGACCCGAAAGCATCTGGCTGAAACCAGGGGTGAAACATGCCATTATCACCGGAAACAATGGTTACAATGGAGTTTCAGTGAAAAATGAGATTGGTGCAAAGGCAATTATCCGCGACAATGAAGAACCTGTTCAGGATAGAAAATAAAAAGTTAGATGATACGTCCAGGACCAAATTTCGACAAACAACATAATGATAACATACCAAAAATAAAAACTTCGTCTATTTTAAGCCTCACCCTTCGGGGGAGGTTTGGAGGGGGCTTCAAATAGAAATGATGAAACTGATTGTATCTGAAAATCGACGATTTCTGCAAAATGAAGATGGAACGCCTTTTTTCTATCTGGCCGACACCGCGTGGGAATTGTTTCATAGCCTGACTTTGGACGAAATCGAATATTACCTCGATTCACGAAAAGCCCAGGGATTCAATGTGATTCAGACAGTACTGATTTCGGAAATGGATGGGTTGCGAACTCCAAATGCATATGGTCAACTTCCTTTGATTGAAATGAATCCGGAAAAAACAAATTCGGAATATTTTGATTTCGTGGAGCAGGTGCTGAAACTGGCCGAAAAGAGGGAAATGTATCTGGCATTGGTTCCAAACTGGGGTGATAAAATCGACCGTGTTTTCGGAATTGGGCCTGAAATCTTCAATGAATCCAATGCTTTTTCCTATGGAAAATGGCTTGGCAATCGGTTTCGCGACAATCCAAATATCATCTGGATGAACGGTGGCGACCGTTCGGGTGGAGGCAGCAACTTTGCCATTTGGGATGCACTTGGGAAAGGTATTAAATCTGAAGATTCGAATCATTTGATGACTTTTCTTCCGCTGGGAGATGCCAGTAGCAGCATGTGGTTTCACGATTCGGAATGGCTCGATTTTAACATTTGCCAGTCAGGACATTCCATGCGCAACTACCCAAATTATATGATGATAAACCACGATTATTTGCGCCACCCGGTAAAGCCCAGTCTCGATTCGGAACCGCGGTACGAAGAACATGCCGTAAACTGGAAACCCGATTTGAATGGTGTTTTCAATGATTACGACGTTCGCAGGCTGCTTATTGGGCTGTATTTGCCGGAGCTTGTGGCCATACCTATGGAACTCTTCCGTTATGGCAATTTTACGATTACGGTCGCGAACCCATTAGTTTTGTGCGATATACCTGGAAAGAAGCTTTGAAGTTGAAAGGCGCCTCACAAATCATTCACCGGCACTGTTTAATGCTACTGATTTCGGTCAGATCGCATTCCGGAAAGTGACTCTTTCGAAAAAAGGAACTGCTCTAATACTGAACTGCAATTCAGGAAATTCACTCATCCTTGATCAGCTTAACTTCACTACCGGAGACAGTTCTATCCCTTATTCAATCGAAAAAGTAAAAAATGTAAGAACGAAAAATGTTCAAACAAATCCGATCCTTAGCCGGTAAAACGAATCAATAAAATAATTCACATGAAAGGAATCTATTTAGTTCAAATGCGCTTTCGAACTTCGGACATATTCGCTTGGAGTCATTTTAAAAACTTCTGTAAAGCAAGTAGTGAAATACGAAGGTGAATTAAACCCGACATCGTAACATACTTCCGATATGTTTTTACCATGAATGCTGAGTAATTCACAGGCCTTTTTCAGCCTGATATTGCGAATAAATTCGCCGGTGCTTTGGCCTGTGAGAGCTTTAATCTTGCGGTGTAAACCCATTCTACTGATACTTAATTCATAAGCCAATCCATCTCCGTTAAACTCAGATTCGATCATTTTATCCAAAATAATTGAAATGGTTTTTTGCAAAAACAGCTCTTCATGGGAATCTGATTTTACCTCCGGTTGATGCATCTCAACTAAAGAAATCTTTCGGCTATAACGCTCTTTCATCATTTCGCGCAGCTCAATCAACTTGGTAACCCTTATTGTAAGGTGTTGCGGATGAAATGGTTTGGTGATATACGAATCGGCACCAATACTCAAACCTTCTATTCGATTTTCAATTTCTGACCTGGCTGTGAGTAAAATGATTGGAATGTGACTTGTTTCAATCGAACTTTTAAGTTTCCGGCACATTTCAATACCGTCCATCTCGGGCATCATAATGTCACTAATAATAAGTTCAAAATCATGTAATGCGGCAACTTCCAGTCCTATCGCGCCATTCTCTGCTTCTTCGATGAAGTATTCTGTACCAAGAATGCTGCGGATATAATTTCTGATATCTGCATTATCTTCTACTATCAGTATTCGCTTTTTATGTGAGCTTTTCACATTTTCATCGGATAAACTTTCGTCTTTGAATTGAGGGTCTGCATTAACTGTATCAGGGATTTCCGGTTTTGGCGATATTTCAGCCTCTTCCAATAATTCATCTTTCAAATAAGCACTTCTTTCTATCGGAAGTGTAATCCGAAAAGTGGTTTCCACATTTGGAGTGCTTGCGGCTTCAATGGTTCCGTGATGAAGTTCGATCAGATTTTTCACCAGATGCAACCCGATACCAGAGCCCTGCTGCAAAGCGCTTTGCTCTTTACCCTGATAGAACCGGTCGAAAATACTGTGAATGTCTTTCTGATGGATTCCCTTTCCGTTATCGGTGATAGAGATTGCAACTTCATTGTGGCCCAGCGCATCTTTTGTTACTGAAGTGGATACTGAAATACAACCGCCATCCGGAGTGAATTTAAAGGCATTCGAAAGCAAATTGATGAGTGATTTATTCAAAAACTCGTTATCGTACCAGGCCCAAAGTACATCTTCCTGATGTGTAAAAGTGAATTGTATGTTTTTTTGTTTTTTAAGATCGTCGAATGAAATAAGAATTTCCTGGATACTTGCTATCATATCAGATTTCTGAATCTTCAATTTCATCTGCCCCTTTTCGGCTTTTCGAAAATCGAGCAACTGATTCACCATGGTGAGCAGCCGGTTGGCATTGCGGAGCATTAATTTGAAATTAGACTTCCTTTCATCGTTCTGTTCATCAAACTGCATTTTTTCAAGAGGTCCGATAATCAAGGTCAAAGGTGTCCGGAATTCATGGGAAATATTGGTGAAAAACTGCAGTTTTTCCTGATGCAACTCTTCATCTTTCTCACGTTTGGCGCGTTCAATTTTCAACTTGTTTGCTGCTTGTATTCTAATATTTAAGAATAGCCACACAAAATAAAGAAGTATAAAAAGCAGAATGAAATATACGGAATAAGCCCATCCGGTTGCCCAAAATGGCGATCCTACAAGAATAGTAATTGAAGCAATATTGGTGTCACTCCATACCGCATCGGGACTCGAGGCTTTAACTTTGAAGGTATATTCTCCCGGCAAAAGATTACGGAAAGTGACACTGTTTTGATTACCCAATTGATTCCATTTTTTATCTGATCCTTCGAGAAAATACGCATATTGAATCTTCTGACTGGCATTGTAATCGATACCCATAAATTCGAGGGTGAATACGGATTGATTGTATTTCAATTCAATTTTCCTGGCCAGTGAAATGTTTTCTTTAAGCGGAGAGAATTTATGTTTATCCCCCGATGGAGCTATCAGTTCGTTGAATACCAAAAGTTTTGTGAATATTACCGGCGGGCACTTGTCGTTTTTAGTCACGTTTAATGGGTTGAAGATATTCAACCCGCCAAAGCCGGCAAAGGCCATCAATCCATTGGATAGATAATTGGCGGCACGTTCAGAAAATTCACGACTCTGAATTCCATCACCTGAGCTAAAGTTCTCTACTTCTTTTGTTTTTGGATTGAGTCTCGAAATACCTTTTTGTGTTCCTATCCAAATTTTACCTGCTTTGTCGCGTGCCAATGAACTAACATAGTTACTTGACAACTTTTCTGCTTCAGTATAAACCGAACTCTTTTTATTTTTCTGATCATACAAAAAAAGACCTTCGCCATAGGTGGCCAGCCAAATACTGTCACCATGAATCAACATATCACAGATGATGTATGGTTTTATGGGGATGGGATTCCCATTTATTTTTTGGTTTTTATAGTTGTAGGTAATTACCCCGGCACCGTAGGTGCCTAACCACAAAACTCCATCTTCTGCTTCAATAATTGATCGAATAGCGATAATCCGATAATCCGCTAAGCTAACTCTGGAAAACGTCTGGCTTTTCGGATTGAATCTCGCTAAGCCATTACTTGTACCAATCCAGATCGTGCCGTCTTTTACTTCATAAATAGTCCGGATATCATTACCTGGCAGTGAATTCAGGTTGTCGGTATCCGATATAAACTGTTTATAATTTGTACCATTCTGATCCACTTTTAGCAATCCTTTGTTGTAAGTGCCTATCCATAAATTGTTTTGTGAATCGAACAACATATATTGGAAGACATATCCGGATAGCTTCTTGTTTACTTCCAGTTCCTTAACCTCACCGCTTAGTAAATTCATTTTACACAGCCCAATCTGATCAGTTCCCATCGTTGCAATAATCAGATTCCCTTTGTTATCAGGGCAAATTGCTGTTATGGGTGAATTAGGTAGAGTATTGACAGCACCAGGTTCGTTTTTTATCAATCTAAACTTTAACGGAGTACCTTTCAGCATATTTACACCACCCCATGCGGTACCCACCCAGATATTATTATCCTGATCGGCAAAAATGGAATTGACTGACGGGCAGCTCAATTTCGCTGATGATTCACCATGTTCGACTACCTGATAGGCAAATTTTTCGTTCAGAGAAAAGGACCTTACAGAAAAATTCATCAGAAATAATTCAGTTCCAATCCATATTTTCCCATTGTTATCTTCTTTTATAACTCCTATCGAATTAGAAATCAGACCTTCAGGATATGAGATTAAATCTAAATGATTCCTCGTTTCATTATAAATATAACAACCATCTGACGTGCCTATCCAGATTCTGCGAAAACTATCCTGATAAATTGAACGCACATATCGGCCACTTTCCGGTAAATCGTAAAACTCCAATTTCTTTTCTGCCGGGTCATATCGGTAAAGTCCATTCTTTTGGGTTCCAATCCAAAGCCTGTTATTATCATCTTCCAGGATGCTCATGATATTGAGTGGCGCTGCAATATTGGGTAATGACGGCAAGGCTAAAGCGAAAAACTGCTTTTTATCCCAATCGAAGTAATTTACGCCATTTCCGTAGGTTCCAATCCATGTTCTGGACTTATCTGTACCAGCAGCCAAAATAGTTATGTCGTTATAAATTAATTTCATCGGGTTGCTGTTGTCCCTGACTTTAATAATACTGTCAGATTTATTGTCGTAAATATTTAATCCATCGGACGTTCCTGCCCAAATATTTCCATCCGGAGCCAAAAGCATGGTCTGGGTTCGATTATGAGAAAGTGAATACCGGCCTTTATTCAGTGCGAAATGAGTAAAGTTTTTACCATCGAATTTATTCAATCCTTCCTCTGTGGCTATCCAGATAAAACCGTTATTGTCCTGCAAAACGGAATGGATCGTATTGTTCGAAAGACCTTGCTCGGTTGAATATCTGGAAATCAGATTCGACTCTGTTTTTTGTGATGATACCTTTTGAGTTAAACTCAAAAAAATCAGGAAGAAGATAATGAGTCTTATTAAATATGGCATTTTTCCCATTTGTCAGGAATTAAATTTTAACAAAAGTATGCAATAGTATGGTCGATGATTTAGCGAATAAAACAATTTCAGATTTAATAGCCTACAGTTCCGGTCGTAAAAATCAACAAATGAGACAATATCAATATCATGTTACAATAGCAAAAGAAAAATGTGCAATAGAGAAAGTGAAAATATTTTGAATTGGCAAAATTTGCAGTAATGATTTAAATTTTTTCATCGATGTTGAAAATCTATTCATTTTTCAAATGCATTATTGTTTTGTTAATTATCCTTCCTGTTTTATCTGTGGATGCAGAAGAAAAAGGATTGGGAACCCATGCACCTTCGAAGCCTGACGTTTGCAAATTTGTCGTGGATGGTAATATTAAATATCAGACCATTGATAATTTTAGCGCCTCCGATGGTTGGAGCATGCAGTTTATTGGCTTGTGGCCCAAAGAGAAACAGGAAAAAATGGCCGATTGGCTTTTTAGTGCCGAAAATGATATACATGGAAAACCCAAAGGAATCGGACTTTCCCTCTGGCGGTTCAATATCGGTGCCGGAAGCGCTGAACAAGGCGATGCAAGTGGTATTGGCAATGTTTGGACACGTTCGGAATGTTTTCTGAAATCAGATGGAACTTACGACTGGACCAGGCAAAAGGGTCAGCGCAATTTCTTGCAACTGGCCAAACAACGTGGTGTAAATCAATTTCTTGGATTTATTCTTTCGGCTCCGGTTTATTGGACTCAAAATGGACAGGCAACCAATACTGGTCGTGGCGCCACTTTTAATTTAAAAGAAGATCGGTACGATGATTTTGCCCGTTTTTCTGCGGATGTCATTCAGGGATTGAAGAAACATGAGGGCATTAAACTGGATTATATCTGCCCGTTCAACGAACCTGATGGTCATTGGAATTGGGTGGGTCCGAAACAGGAAGGAACCGCAGCAACCAACCATGAAATCGCTAAAACAGTGCGCCTGCTTGGGAGTGAATTTGAATCACGAAAAATAGATACTAAAATTCTCGTGACTGAATCATTCGATTACAACTGCATGTATCAGGTTCATTCCTATGTAAAACCCGAACGTGGGTATCAGATTCAGTCATTTTTCAATCCGGATAGTACAAAAACTTATATCGGCAACTTGACCAATGTACCACGATTATTGGCTGCACACAGTTACTGGACCAATACTCCGCTCACCGATTTGCGTAAAATCAGGATGGATATGTGCAAAGAACTGAAAAAGAATAAAGTAAACTTTTGGCAAACTGAACTTTGTGTAATGGGAAACGATATGGAGATTGGCGGCGGTGGGGTTAAAGATTTGACGATGAAAACCGCTTTGTATATTGCCCGCGTCATTCATTACGATCTGGTCTATGCCAATGCCTCAGCCTGGCAATGGTGGCGATCGGTAGGTACAAGTGACTATAAAGATGGTTTGATTTATGCTGAACCTGATAAAAGTTTGCTGGATGGGACCTTTTCCGACTCAAAACTGATGTGGGCTTTGGGAAATTACAGCCGGTTTATTCGGCCTGAAGCCAAAAGACTGGGAGTTTCGGCATACAATATAAAAGGAGAAATAGTAACAGAAGGTGATACAGATCCATACGCCTTAATGATTTCGGCTTATGAGAATTCCGATGGAACTCCAGTCATTGTGGTGATCAACTACAACGAAAAGGAAAGAAACTTCGATCTGGAATGGAAAGGTCAGACTTCGAAAAAATGGATTGCTTATTACACCAGCGACATGCAGGGATCGGATTTGACTCCGCTTCAAACAATAGAATCTGGTAAACAAGTACTTATTCCAGGCAGATCAATAGTCACATATGTTGGAGAAAAATAAAAAGTCATGAATAGAAAACTTAAATTATTTCTGGCGATAACCGCCATTTTTATAGCAGTTGTTATTGTTCAGGCAAAACCACAATTCGGGAAAGCTGAATTGTTCAATACCAACTGGCGGTTTAATCTTTCGGATTTGAAGGAAGCTTCTTCTGCGGATTTCGATGATTCCAAATGGAATGTAATCGATCTTCCTCACGACTGGAGTGTCAAAGGAACTTTAAGTCCGGACAAGGCAAGTTGCACCGGCTATCTTCCCGGGGGCATAGGCTGGTACCGGAAATCGTTCACTGTTCCTGATTCAGAAAAAGGAAATAAGGTTTTTATCTATTTCGAAGGAGTTTACAACCACAGCGAAGTCTTCATTAACGGGACATCGGTTGGTAAACGCCCGAATGGCTACATTTCGCTGATGTACGACCTGACTCCGTACATCAAATTCGGGCAGGAAAATGTGTTGTCGGTTCGGGTCGACCATTCGCTGGAACGCGATTCCCGCTGGTATTCGGGTTCAGGAATTTATCGTGATGTGTATCTGGTTTATGCTCAACCCGTGCACCTCGATTTGTGGGGCGTGTATTTTAAAGCCACCACAATTACTGCAAAAAAGGCTGATGTTGCTGTTGCGACAACTGTAAACAATGAATTCACTTTAAGTGCAGAAGTTCTTGTTTCTCATGAAATTACCGATCCGGTTTCCGGGAAAGTGGTTGCATCAGGATCTCAAAAGCTAAAACTCCAAGCAAAGACAAAAGCAACAATAACACAAAATATTTCTATTTCCAACCCGAAACGCTGGTCATTGGAACAACCGAATTTGTACACGCTCAAAACTATTGTCAAACAAAACGGTGTAGTCATCGATCAGAATGAACAGCAAATCGGAATTCGCACACTGACTTTTGATCCGGATAAAGGCTTTGCTCTCAATGATGTGTTGACCAAAGTAAAAGGTGTTTGTATCCATCATGATGCCGGTGTTTTGGGCTCGGCAGTTCCGCGCGAAGTTTGGAAACGCCGCTTAATTACCCTGAAAGAAATGGGCTGCAATGCCATCCGAATGAGTCACAACCCGCAGGCTCCGGATGTTTACGAATTGTGCGATGAAATTGGCATATTGGTCATGGATGAAGCATTTGATGAATGGGAATTTCCGAAACGAAAATGGATTGCCGGCTGGAATATTGGCGAACCGGGATTTGAAGGCGCTGCATCTTATTTTAACGAATGGAGCGATAAAGATTTAGCCGATATGGTTTTGCGTGACCGCAATCATGCTTCAATTATCATGTGGAGCATTGGCAATGAAGTTGATTACCCGAACGATCCATATTCACATCCTATTTTGGATGGAACAAAAATCAATCAGCCCATGCACGGTGGCTACAAACCGGATAGTCCGAAAGCTGAACGCCTGGGTGGAATTGCAAAGCGCCTGACAACGATTGTTCGTGGTCTTGATACTTCCCGGCCGGTAACTGCTGCATTGGCTGGAGTCGTGATGTCGAACGAAACTGAATATCCATTTTTACTGGATGTTACTGGATATAATTATACCGAAGACCGGTATGCTGAAGATCATGCCAAATATCCAAAACGAGTAATTTATGGCAGTGAAAATGGTCACAGTATGGAGTCGTGGAAAGCAGTTCGTGATAATGATTATATCTTTGGTCAGTTTTTATGGACAGGGATTGACTATTTGGGTGAATCAGGAGAATGGCCTTCACGCGGATTTTATTCCGGATTTTTGGATTTCGGTGGATTTCTGAAACCTCGCGGACATTTCCGACAGGCTTTGTGGGATACCAAACCGGTAACTTACATTGGTACTTATCCGGTTCCTTCGCATAAAAATTACCTGTCTACTGATGCCTGGCCAATCTGGAATTATGATGCCGATCAAATGATTCGTGTGGTTTGTTATACCAATGCACCTCAATCCAGATTAATGCTGAATGGAAATGCAGTGGGCGAAGTAAAAAAATTGAATGATCAGACCGGTGTTATTTATTGGGATATTCCTTTTCAGGCCGGAAAGCTTGAGGTGGTGGGAATGGATAAAGGTGGAAAGCAAACCTGTAATTATTTGCTGGAAACTTCAGCACGACCATTTGCAATTACAGCTAAAGCAGATTTAAGCACCGTTAAAAGAGAGAGAGGAATAGCTCAGGTTGTTGTTCAGGTTGTTGATGAGAAAGGAATTCCTGTAATACTTTCTGAAGATGAAGTGACTTGCACGATTGAAGGTCCGGGCAAACTGTTGGGACTCGAAGCCAGTAACAATTCGGATATGGGCAGCTATTCGGATAATGTTCAACGGGTGTATCACGGACGTTTGATTGCCTATATCCAATCAACAGGCAGTACCGGGAAAATTAACCTGATGTTTTCGGCACCGTGGCTGAAAGATGCCAAACTGGTAGTGAAAGTGACAGATTAATTAAACCGAATAAAGTTGGAAACGACGAGAAAAATGAAACAAACCTTTCTTATATTACTTTTTGCACTGTTTACCACACAACTTTTTGCTGTGGATATTGTGCTCCTCAATTTTGAATCAGCAACAGCTCGCGGTACAGTGAGTTCTTGGCTGAATTACTCCAAATCAGGATCTGCTGCCAGCACCTGGTCAATTGCGAATCCAAATCCGGATGCAATAAATAGTTCAGCAAACTGCTATAAGATAGTTAAGAAAAGCGAGGATCCATACTGGACCGGTCTGGAAGTAAATTTAGCCAGTGCCATTCCGATCACCGCTGCCAATCAGTTTCTGCATGTGCTGGTTTATAAGAATACCACTTCCAGAATTGCTTTAACCTATACACCGGATGTTGGAAATCAAAGTAGTGACGTCTGGCAAATAAATAATACAACGGGCTCATGGATTGATTATGTCCTGACAATCCCTGTTGGGGCAAAACTGAAAAGCTTTGCCATCAAGATCGCTGATGATCCGGGAACTTACTATTTCGACCAGATTGTACTTTCCGATGTTGGAACTTCACTTTCCAGAACAGATATTACTATTGACCCAAATCTGAAAAGTCAGGTAATCGAAGGCTGGGGTGCCTCACTTTGCTGGTGGGCCAATATTATGGGTGGATTTTCTGATGCAAAAATTAAGACGATCTGCGACTGGATTACCGACCCGGTAAACGGAATGAATATGAATGTCTTCCGCTTTAATATTGGCGGTGGTGATGATCCTTCACACAACCATATGCGGACAGATGGTGGAAATATGCCAGGCTACAAAGCTTCGTTCACCGCCAATTATGACTGGACACAAGATGCCAATCAACGCAAAATTATTCAGCAATTAATTGCTTCGCGAATAGCAAAAGCTGGCGTTAATGACATTCAGATTGTGGCATTCTCAAACTCGCCACCATACTGGATGACGCGTAGCGGTTGTTCAGCCGGAAGTGTTGAAGGAAATGTATGCAACTTAAAATCAGACATGTTCGACGATTTTGCCGATTATCTGACCGAAGTTACCAAATATTATCATGAAACTTTCGGTATTACATTCAATTATATCGAACCATTCAACGAGCCTGATGGCAATTGGTGGAAAGCACTTGGCGGACAGGAAGGCTGCTATTTTTCAAATTCAGATCAGATTACTATGATCCGCGAACTTTACAGCAAATTGGCCGCAAAAGATATGCTTTCGTACAGTCAGATAACAGCAAATGATGCAAACAACATTGATAATGGCTACAACACCATGTTGACCTACCAATCGGCTGGCGATATCATCCCAAAAATTGATCTTGTTTCCGTTCATACTTATGGCGGAAACAACCGCGCATTACTTGCAAACTGGTCAAAAAACAATCAAAAGAAACTTTGGCAGTCTGAGTCGGGCCCAATTAGTGTTGGAGGAACAAACGAACATCAGATCATGTCGATGTCCGACCGGATTATTACCGATTTGCGCGACATGAAATGCACCGTATGGTGTGATTGGCAAATCGGAGGAACCGGAAGCCCGACAAATAATCCATGGGGGCAAATCATTGGTGATTATAACGACTCTTTTAACCCAATTACCCGATGCATTAATTTCTATATCAGGGCGCAATTTAGCCGCTACCTAAAATCAGGATATACGATAATCAACAGCTCGATTGGCAATTCCATATCTGCCATCAGTCCTGACGAAAAGGAACTCGTTCTGGTTTTAAGTAATCAGGAAAGCTATACTCAAAAATATAGTGTCAATCTTTCTAAGTTCATGAATTTTGGAAAAGTAAATCAAATTCGCACCCGCGCCCAGGAATCGTTGGGAGTAAAAAATTCAATAACAACATTCAACATGAGTGGCAATTCTTTCACCTACGATGCCTTGTCTGAATCGGTAACAACTTTTGTAATTCCAGTGAACCAATCTTCAACTTCAGTGAGTGAATTGGAGAATAAAGACGGAAATATCTATTACTCCGGCGGAATTCTGCATTCTGATTTTCCGGGTGAACGGTCAGTCTCGGTTACTGTGTATAATTCTGTGGGGCAACTTATAAAATCAAACTGTCAGGTTCCTGCTCAGGGTATCTATCATCTTAATTTACAGAATGGTATATACATTATTTCAGCTAATGTTGGTAGCCGGAAGATTAATTCAAAAATATTGGTTTTTGAATAATACGACCTGTAAATATACACTGATACAATATTTATACTGTTTGTTACAATATTTGAATACGAAAATTCAATTATTGCGGAACTTTGTATAAGTAAGCTGTGAAAAGAATTCATTTTAAACTAAATTAATATATTCATTTAAACTCCATTCTATGAAAAAACTACTTTTACTTTTA
>JBAWZG010000054.1:0-21433 GCA_037143155.1 Bacteroidia bacterium | reverse complement strand
CAATCCGGCTTCTTCCGGAATTCCGGGACCGGGCGACAACACAATTTTATCGTACTGTTCCAGATCTTCCAATGCAATTTCATCGTTCCGGAAAACATCAACCGGCAAACCCGATATTTTCTTGATGGCATGTACCAGGTTGTATGTGAACGAATCGTAATTATCTATGACTACTATAGCCTCCCCCCTGCCCCTCCGAAGAAGGGGTGATTGATCCAGCCTACCCCCTGCTCCTCCGAAGGAGGGGTGATTGGATTCGCTTTTCTCAATATCTTTTGTCATATTTTCCATATCATGTAATTTTTAAGTTCGATGTTCCTTTTTGTCCCCCTCCGTTGGAGGGGTTAGGCGAGGCCTATTTCCTTCGCAATTTCCAAGGCTTTTTTCAATGCGGCCAGTTTGTTATTTACTTCCTGAAGTTCACTTTCTTCCACTGAATCGGCAACAATACCCGCACCAGCCTGATAAAAAAGAACATTTCCTTTACTCAGGAATGACCGGATCATGATGGCATGGTTCAACGAATTATCAAAGCCGAGATAGCCGATACAACCTCCATAATAGCTGCGGCGCTGGTTTTCGTAGGTATCGATCAGTTGCATGGCACGGTGTTTTGGTGCTCCCGATAATGTTCCGGCCGGAAACGAATCGCCTAAA
The DNA here is from genome assembly GCA_037143155.1 of Bacteroidia bacterium. Lineage (GTDB taxonomy): Bacteria > Bacteroidota > Bacteroidia > Bacteroidales > Prolixibacteraceae > Aquipluma. The sequence goes on along the minus strand of JBAWZG010000054.1, from coordinate 20,776 downwards.
ACGGTAATCATGTTGGTATTCTCCGGCAGTTTACCTGAAACTTCGGAGACCAAATGAATAACATGGGAAAAGTACTGAACCTGGCGGTAACTGTCAACCCGAACATCACTGGCATTGCGGCTCAAATCGTTCCGTGCCAGATCGACCAACATTACATGTTCTGCATTCTCCTTCGGATCGGCACATAAACGCTCCGCTGAAACACGGTCTTCGTTATCATTACCGGAGCGTTTAAAAGTACCGGCAATCGGGTTAATGATGGCCCGATCTTTTTTGATGCGCAGTTCGGCTTCAGGACTTGAACCAAAAATGCGGTAAGTTCCATAGTCGAAAAAGAACAAATACGGTGATGGATTTACCGAACGCAATGCACGGTAAACATTGAATTCGTCGCCTTTAAACGGTTGGGAAAATTGCCGGGAAAGCACAATCTGGAACACATCGCCTCGAAAACAATGCTCCTTGCCTTTGCTCACCATGTGTTTGTATTGCTCGTTTGTAATGTTCGAGAGTTCATCTCCAACGGTATCAAATTGAGTTGGCGAAAAAGTGAGGTTCCGGAGTAATGATTCAATTTGCCCGATCTCTTTAGTTTCGCCCTCCATCAGGTTTTCGATCAGATAAATCATGTCCTTGTGGTGATCGATGGCCACAATGTATTTGTAGAAACAGTATTTCACTTCGGGAACCGAATAGGCTTCTTTCTTTTCGGCGGAGATTTCGATCTTCTCAAAATATTTCACTGCATCGTAACTAATGTAACCGAAAAGTCCGTTAGCCGGAAGGTTCTCCGTTTCTCCGGATAAATTAAATGACTTGAAAAAGGCATCGAGTTGCTGATCAACCCTGCATTCCGTAGAAATGGTTTTACTCATCTTTTCACGACCATTGTATTCGATGGTGATTTCACCGCTATCCGCTGTAAAGCAAGCCATCGGTTTGATGCAAATAAACGAATATGCATTTTCATGACCATGATAATCGGAACTTTCGAGCAAAATTGAATTCGGGAATAAATCCCTAAATTTCAGGTAAACACTCACCGGGGTCAAAGTATCGGCAAGTATTTTTTTTACGCTGACTTGTACATTAATTTGTTTCATGATATATGTTGTTTCTATTGTTTCTGTTGAGTTTGATTGCTATTCCGTCCGAAATGAGCTATTTCCTTTGAAAACGATTTCCTACGGACGGCTCCTCTTCTCCTCATTTTCCACAGGGCGTTGCCCTGTGCTGGTATTTGTCGCCCTTACAGGGCTAATAAATTGGTTCGTTGCGGTCCTCAAGTCCCCTCCTTGTGGAGGGGATTTAGGGGAGGCCACTAAAAAAAGCGGCTTACCGTGTTCCGATAAGCCGCTTTTTCGTTCAATTTGAACAATGATAGCTACTTCCTTCCACGGTATTGTGTAAAGTTTCTGTGCCACCACCAAATATTTCTCATTACATTCATCATTCTCAGCTTAAATTAAAAAAACCTGCCAATCCGAAGAGAAGCAGGCCTAAGTATCGTTTAAAAATACCAATATGGCTCTTACTTCTTACTTGTTAGAAAGAAGACCCCACCACGGAAGCCATATTGTATTTGTATTTTGAGTCATGTTTTAAATTCTGGTGTAAAAAAATGAAATTAATAACAGAATAACAAGGGTTCGGAGATAAATGTTCATGATTTCACAAAAGTTATCATCATCAATCTGTCATTAATTGTCATTGGGTCTTTAATTGAGAATACATAAAATGTTGTTTCACAACAAAATGACTATTGGATGACAACGAATGACAAAACTAAAACTGACAAGAAAGAGTTACTGATATCTTCTCTCAACGAGCTATTGTGCCAGTGTAAACCGGAAGCTAACCCCGAAATTTGTATTAGAGGTATTAAATGAACCAACCTTTGGCTTGTTCAGGATTTTGTCGTAATACACCCGTAACTGAAAACGGTCGCTAAGTTGGTAATCAGCCGTAGTCTTTAATGTAATTGCATCCTGGCCAGCAGTCAGATCGTCAACACCTTCCACAATTTTTCGGAGAATGGTTTTGTTTTTCCGGAATGAAAGGTCTGCACGAATATTTAAATCATTCGAATAGGCCTTTTGTGATTTTTTTGTTTTAACGATCAAATCCATACGGGTAAAGCGATAACCCGTTCCAAATACCATTTCATTACTCAATACTTCAGTAATCTGGTTATTGGCAAAACTCAGGGCAAGATTCCGGGAGGTTTTAAACTCTGCCCGGGTTTCGAAATCGTTTATCCAGGTAATATCGATATTCAGTAACGGACTAAACTGTTCTGAAATGCTTACTGCACTAATATCACTCGGGCCGATGAAATCTCCTAATTTATTCCTGATATAACTAAAACCATCATCGTACATTTTCTCATCGTAGTCGAGGTTGGAGATGAATGAACCCACATTGTAACTCGACCGATAGGCATGATTAAAACTTAATGTTTTACAGTACTTTTTCAAAAGTTCAGACTTGGAGACCACTCCCTCGTAGGTAATCCGCCAGTTTGGACGCATATATTTTAACGACGGGAAAGGATCTAAAGCAACTTTATCGGGAGATTGCCCGGTGTATGCTGCAATAAATGAAGGAATCAATACCTGTGGCGAGGTTGGTCCATATCCAACCGGAAATCCCGTTGCCGGATCCGGTGCCCCGGTATATCCATTCTTACTGCCGGCAGTACGCTGATTTGCAAGACGTTCAGCTATAATCAAACGGTTATCTTTCAGGTTTTGAAACGCCTTCGATGCCGGTATACTTTCTTTCCCCATTTTGCTGAAAGAGGTCCGCATGGAGTTTATCGACATGGTGAAATTGCCACGGATCGAACTATTTACAGCATCGAAAGTTCCTGAATTGTTGTTGTAATTTAAAAATTCAGTCATGCGTTCTGAATAGGTTCTGTTCGCATTCACATCAATTCGCAAATCAGGGATTGGTTCCACATTGGCACGGAAATTCCACGTTTCACTTCGGGACATAACAAAAGGAGCATTAAGCGACGAATCACTCGTAAGCCAGCCACTTTTGGCAGCTTTCATAGCAAATGCCTTGTCCTGCCATCCAAGAAGAAAAGGAACACCCGGAGCAAATGATGGGCCTGAAGAATTACTGATCATGCTTTCAGAAGGCGTAAAACTATTGTTTCCAAAAACTTTAGGTTCAGGCATATATCCCGGAAGAACAGTTCCATCGGTTGTGGCGTAACTTCCGGAAATACTTCGGACACTCATTAATAATCTGGCCGAAAATAAAACCAGTTTCTTTCCAAGGTCTCCTTTTACCTCCACTTTACCTTTCACAACAAATTTAACTCCTGACATATTTTTATCGGAAGTAAAACTAACCCGGTTTTCATTGATCACAACCGTTTCGCCTTCAATCTTTGTCCCATCCTTTGCAGTGGCTGTAACTTCAACTTTCTGAGTGTTCAGTTTGTGAAATATCGATTTTGGCGTTTTTGCTTTGAGCCTGACATTTTCGATGATATACTGAACGTCCTTGATTTTTGGTTCAGCTTTCTCCTTCTCAGTATTTGCCGGTTTCGGTTGGGCAGGTTGTCCTTTTTTGGGTGTATTCTGCCGCTGAATACGCTGTTGCTGCTTAGAACTGGTTCCGTATTTCTGGTTGATTTCTTTCAGAAACCCTACCTTATTGTACAATGTCACCAAATTGAGCTGACCGTTCAACTGAACTTGCCGCGAATTTTCAATCACATTGCCAAGAACCACCGATTTCTCTGTTATAGGTCCGGCCTGCCAATTGTACATGGCCTGATAACGTGCCGAAAGAGAAGTCCAGTCGAGAAATGGAAGTTTGTTGATCGGCAACATATAGTTTGCATTGATGGTGTGATGATATAAAGTTGGTCGTCCGCCTTTCATCAGATTCCTAATTATTGAATCTTTCTTCATGGCATAACCATCTTCATATTTATTCATACTTCCGGCAGGCTCATCTATTCGGGCAGTATTTTCAGAAGAAAAATCGAGTTCCAGACTACGTGTCAAGTTATAGCGCAAATCGAAAAAGCGGTTCCAGATGAAGTCTTTATTAAACGTAGGCTGAATAATCATATTTGGATTCGCGATGTTTCGGGTCTGCGACTCATTGTAATGCCTCCACATGTCAGTCCTGAACGAGAATTGTGATGGCAGCGGATAAAAATTAAAATCACGGATCAGCCTGAATATGTTTTTCTTTAAAAGTTTCGAATTTTTAAATGGCTCGATAATTTCAGGGCGCCCATTATAGCTGTAACTGAACAAACCCCGGTAATTCTTGTCCAGACTATGTTCAATATTAATGCTCCTTTTGGTCAACTCGTTGTATGAATAGGTTACTGAGAAGTTGGCCGGATCATATATTTTTGGTTTTCCCGATTTACTTGTTTTATCAATTTTTACATTCGTAAAATTGATGCTTTTACGGGTAACAACATCCTGTGCAATTCTATTCACCGAATCTTTTTCAGACTTAGTTTTAGCCGAATTCAGAGCTTGTTGCATCGTAATATCCGGATCAAGCGGGTTGTATTTCGGATTGCTTTTGCTTTGCGAAAAACCTAAATATACCGGTATTCTGACCTGAGCCTTTTCCGGGAAGAATTTTCCCAATTCAAGGTTTGCTGAAAGATCCACTTGTGTCAGTTGGTCCATTGCCCGCTGATTCATTTTCTGATCGATGCTCCCGAACCCGGCGCTTCGGGTCCTTCCGGCAAAAATAACCGAACCAAGATCAGCCAGGCGGGCAGAAACTCTTCCGGTAGCAGCCCATCCCCCACCTTCCTCGAAATCGGATAAGCGTAGTTCGTTTACCCAGGTAATAACTGAAAGGGGGTCAGGATCTATGGTGCTGCCCTTGTTATGTCGAATTCCGATCATGATTCCCTCAACACCACCTAAATTTGGATTTCCTTTGATTTTTATCTTCCGGGTTCCATCGTCAATAGAGAAAACAGTCGACATACTGACTCCGGAACCAGCCTTTCGCATTTCATCGTTCCGTTGCAGTTTCAAGTTAGAGAAAACATCCAGGAGAATGTCGAGCCGGTTGTCATCAGGCCAAACGACTAAACGGTCGGCTTCGTTATCACTACTGTATCTGCCATATGGCGTAAGTGACAAAGGAATTTCGTATTCGTAATAGTTATAGTTATAGTCGGATCCCAGTCGTATAAATAAGGACAAATCATTGTTTTTAAGTGGGTAACCTTCTATCGCCTCTGCGTGCACTTCCATCTTGAGCCGTTTATAATTACGGAAATCCATGCCAATACTTTTATATGCAGCCACTCCTTGTGCCGATTCCAAATCAATGGCCCGCAGCAACAGCGACTGTTCATTGAGCTTTTGAAGCTGAGGATTGGCAGGATCAATCACCCTTTCGATACCTGGAGGAAGCACGTAATTAACTGGCTTACGACTGGCATTTTCTTCAATGTTCACGGCAGTTATATCGAATTGAGACTTCAAATTGCCAACTCCTACATTTCCATCCACCGATTTGGTGTATTTGCGCCAATCGGCACGCACCAGGTCAAGAGTTGCAAAGCGCAAAACTGTAGGTTCTGAAAAGCCCCTCATAAACATCCTCAGGAAACGGATGGATTTAAAATCGGTCATTGAACCGAAAACCTCGTTGGGACTCCGAACCGGGATTTTGAACTGATACCAGTTCACTGTTTCAGTTTTGCCATTCTTCAGTTTAACCTGGGCAGTGCGAATGTCCGCAATCGAATTTCTCCCGATGACCATATCTTCGCGCCGCACGCTAATTTTATACTGATAATAACGCTCATATTCATTCAGCGTATTGTCGCTGTTAATGTCTTCCATATCGGGCTGTGTGGAAGCAGTTGTCGGATAGGATTCGGGAGACATTTCCGCTGTAGGCGAGTTACCATCGGGTCCGTTAAATTTCTTATAACGTTCCAGAATTCCCAATTGCTGCTGATCGTAATCCGATCCACGGTAATAATGGTAATCGTCGTTGGCTGGGTCTTTCATGAGATTTGCAAGTGCATCCTGGTTCAGGATTGATTTCATCGACTCCAGGTATGTTTTATTAAATGACCTCTCATCCGCATCGTTCAGTCCATCAAAACCTATGTCCTGAAACTGCCGGCTTTGAACATTGTTGTCAAATTCATGCACCAGCGACTGAAGTTTGGAAACACGGCCCCAAACAGTTGTATCGACATTAGCCACCGTGGCTGTGGTAGGCAACCCATTTTCGAACGATTTTCGCGAGTCTTTCAAAACATCTTCAGAAACATCACCCAGGTTGAAAAATAAATCGCCACCCTTACTTTTTTGCAGGGTATCGTTAATGAAAGGATCCATCACCCAGAATTCAACAGACTCGATATTTGCCGCTTCAAAGTCAGTGGTTTCGATCTTCCGCATGATACCGGCCCAGCGCGATGCCGGATCCTTCAATGTTCCGTCAGGATTTACACCGCGTGAATATGCAGATGGCTTGCTGTCAAAATTATACGGTCCTTTTTCAACCGGATAAAATGCCAGATCGAAAACCGGAATATTAGTTGGCAAACCTACCGGGGTTTCTTTGTTCGGAAAGACTTCGTTTTCGTACACTTCGCGAACGAGGTGGTTCGACTGAAGGTCTTTATCGTTTTTAATGTAATCGGGAGTCGTTGGGCTACTTCTTAAAAACAACGGATCGATGATATACCAGGCCAGTTTTGCGCGGTTATAGCCATATGACAAATCGTCGTTTGTTTCCGCTTCAGGAAACATTCCTTGTTTTTGTGGCGTACTGGCCAGCATCCATGATGAACGTGATTTCAGATCGATCGAAGTTTTAGTCGCTTCAAAATCATCGATGTACGCAGTTCCGGATTTACTAATCACCTTAGAATGACCTGGAACAAGTTGGGCAAACTCACCTTCAAACGCAATGGTAGATTTTTCTTTCGTGGAATAAAAAGGGAGTTTATCAACCAGCGTAGTGAGCAACTGCGACTCATTGGAATAGCTGGCATCGAGGCCAAGCATGGTATTCGAAATGGGATCATCACCGTAATTCACTTTCTGTGTCAGTGGTCTTTCCTGCATGTGCAGAACTGTTGCACCAAGGTTAAACCGTTCGTTGATTGCATAATTAGCATGCGCACCAATCAGTGTTTTTCGCTGCATACTGAACAAATCCTGACTTTCGGTTGAAACCTGAAGTGGCGTACCAGATTCGAGCAATCCGGAGTTAATAACTTTCACGATTCCAGAAGTATAGTCAACCGTATAATCGACGTTTTCGACCAAAGTACGACCACCGGCAGTTACTTTCACAGAACCTTTGGCCAGGTTCTGTGAACCAATCATAATTTCGGAACTTGATGCTCCTTTGTAGGAACCTTTCAGCCTGAATTTATTGTGTTCGGCATCCTGTTCGGCAACAGTCCGGGTATCGTTGTAGAGCGTCGAATACACGTATTTATTAATAAAGGCCGGATCACCAATTGAATCGGCGAGGCTTTTCCCAAAAGGTTCCAGAACCGGGAAAATAATTTTTCCCGTTGAAGAACTGACCGTGATTCCCTCAACATAATCGAAAACTCCGTCGGGCATTAAATCCTTCTGCGAATTCAACTTATCAAGATTCAATACTTTGAGTAAAATATGGTTGGCAATTCTCGATTCAGGCAAATAATTAATGGTTGTTCCTGTCTGGTCATTCTGATACAAAACATCGAGCACAAATTCCTCCTTAGAAAGCTGATAGGCATTCAGATCGTATATGTTTTTCATCATCAGTTTCCAAGTTGGAATTTTCGGTGACAAATTGGTTCCCTTCAGCAATTTCAGAACCAATGTTTCCGGAGCACTGATTCCATCGGTTGAAAACTCCCCAACCTGGTATGTTTTTCCGTTCGCGGTGTAGTTAAATGCAACGGCAAGTACTTCGTCCGAATTTAAGGCCGACCTTAATGAAATGAATCCAAGGTTTAGGTTAATGGAATATTCTGATTCGCTCAGCAAACGGGCCTGCTCAATTTTTTCAAAATCCTGTCCACCAACAAATTGAGGAGCTAATGGTGCAAGCGTTTTATTGATGTTATCAGATTGACGGATTCCGGCATACCTATTTGTCAATTCTTTGTACAAACCATTTGCATCGTTGAATGGATATATACTTTCGGGATACTGATGACCTGAGGTTTCCTGAAAAGCACCGACTTTATTAAAAATGTTTGGGTCGTGCTCGCCCATATCCATAAATGCAAGAATATTCCGGGCTTCTTTAAAATTGCTGGATTTATTGGTTACCCAAACTTCAATTTTATTGATTGTAATTGACGAACGCACAACAGGCAGCGATTTAAGTGCCTCATTATACTGATCACGAAAATACTGAGCCAGGAAGAAGTGGCGGTTGGCATCGTAATTTGACGCAACAATATCAAAGGTCTTTTTCATGGCGCCACCTTCCGACTGAACCACCTGTGTTTCTCCTTTGTGTTGTGAGAAAATAGTCGTCACGTTCAGTTTTCCAAACTGCAATTCGGTTTTTACCCCGAAAAGATTGGTTCCTCCGGTAATCAGCGAGCCGTTCAGTGGAAGTGAAACATTTCCGGCTTCGATCTTTTTAACAATCTGATCTTCATCGCCGGTATAGCCGAGGTACATCTTGTTTTCGTAATCAAAAGTAGCTTCGGTATTGTAATTGACGCGCATCTCCATCCGGTCGCCAATTTTTCCGGTCACATTCATCTGTATTTTCTGGTTGAAATCGAAAGTGGGAACTTTACGCAATCGTTCCGGAATGGAAGGATTCTCCGTTGAGTTCATCTGGTAGCCAAAACTAACTTCGACGAATCCCTGCGGACGAATATCGATGGTGTTACTTCCAAATATTTTATTGAATGTTTCGCCTCCTACTGTTAGTCTGGGAATCAGACCACCTTTAGCTTCAATGCCTTTGATGCGGGTTTGTTCCCGCCAGTAATTCTGAACTGCCCGGTTGAAATCGTATTTTTGAAATTCTTTTTTGGTCATTGATTTGGGTAACCTGAAATTCAGGTCTCCCACTTTTTCAGTAAAAATGTATTCACCGGTAATCGGATCGTACTCAATATCGGTCTTTATATTTGATGGTTTTTTCAGAAAAAGTTTAGCGCTGTCTTTCTTATCAGGATAGGCAAATGCAGGCTCGTCCTTAAACGGATAAGGCAGAACTCCTGTAGTATCAATTTTTACTGTGTCCGCCGGAACTGACAACAGGGTCATCGCATTGTAATTCCTGATGGTAGTTCTTGATTCGGAGGGACTTCCGGCAAGGGCATAAACAATAGATACAATAAGAAATAGAAGTATGTTTCTGACGTACTTTTTCAATTCCGGATTCTTTTTCTGATTAAAGGCTTTTAAGTGCAAGTTTGATCACACTTTCAACTGACAGGTTAGGTTGAGCGGCCAGAATTTTATCCAATTCCTTTTCGACCGATTTTTTCACAAACCCCAACATGACTAAAGCAGATAACGCTTCATTTCTCAATGTATTGTCTGCCGAAGCTACAATTTGTTCGCTTGCTGGCGACTTTCCAACCTTATCTTTTAAATCGATGACAACCCTTTGTGCTGTTTTTATTCCAATCCCTTTGATGCTCTTCAGAAGGTTGATGTTTTCGGTCAGAATTGCACTTCTGATTTCATCAGGCGAAAGCGATGAAAACATCATAATGGCCGTATTCGATCCTATTCCACTAACTGAAATGAGCATTCTGAAAAGTTCGCGTTCGGATTCGGTGGCAAAACCATAAAGCGGATGTGCATCTTCACGAATCACTTGATGAATAAACAGTTTGACGTTTTCATTCCCGTTTAACTGGGTATAGGTATTGAGCGAAATGGTTATGAAATAGCCAACAGAATTGGCTTCGAGTATGATATGTGATGGCTTTAAAGTGGCAACTGCACCCTTAATATATTCGAACATACACTGAAATTTTTTTGAATATCCGTTTACGTCCCTAAACACATTCTTGTTTTTAAGAATATGGTCATTTGTGGTCATTGGTAGTCATTTGAGCTACAATAAATGACAATGAATGACTATTTAATGACCTTCTTTGAAATCAGATACTCGTTAATTTATTAATTTCCTTCTTCAATCGCTTCAAAATCAATCGACTCATCAACCTGACCCTGATTGATTTCGTATTTTTTCAAAGGGTTTTTGGTGATTTCCTTATACAAAGCACGGTTTTTATGAATATCGATAGCCAAATACAAGGCTTCGCGGAAGGAGTCAGGCGATGCTTTATCTTCGCCGGCTATGTCAAATGCTGTTCCGTGAGCAGGTGAAGTGCGGATGACCGGAAGTCCGGCAGTATAATTTACGCCCCGTTCGAAAGCAGCCATTTTGAATGGGATAAGTCCCTGATCATGATACATGGCCAGAATCGCATCGAATTTCGAATAGTCGCCTGAACCGAAAAAGCCATCGGCAGAATATGGCCCAATGGCAATAATACCTTCATCCTTAGCCCGCTGAATAGCCGGGATGATGATGTCAATTTCTTCTTTGCCAAGTAAACCATTATCGCCGGCATGCGGATTGAGTCCCAGCACTGCAATGCGCGGACGTTTGATGAAAAAGTCTTTTTCGAGGCATGAATTTATGATTCGCAGCTTGTTCAGGATAGCACCCTTGGTAATTCTGGAAGGCACTTCCGAGATTGGCACATGCCCCACCACAACACCAACCTTCATCGATTCGCTCACCATGAGCATCACAAAATCCTTGGCACCAAACTGTTCGGCCAAAAATTCGGTGTGTCCCGGAAAATTAAATTTTTCAGACTGAATGTTGTCTTTATTGATTGGGGCAGTAATCAGTGCATCGATCTCACCACTTTTCAAATCCTCAACCGCTTTTTCCAAAGCCATGTAGGAGGCTTCGCCAGCCATTTCGCTCGATTTGCCTAATTCCACCCGAATATTGTCGTCGATACAGTTGATAATGTTGACTTTCCGTGAATCAGCCTCGTTGGCCGAACGGATATGGTTGAAGTTTATCGTCTCGATATTCAATGCTTTTTTGTGATAGGCAGCCACTTTTGGCGATCCGTAAACAATTGGAGTACACATTTCGAGAATTCGAGGTTCCATCAGTGTTTTTATAATCACCTCATAACCAATTCCGTTAATGTCGCCCTGCGAAATTCCAATAACAATCTTATCCCTTTTCATATACTGATTCTCCTCAAAGTCATTTTTGTGTGAAACTACTTTAACCTGACTGAAAACTTTAGTCGGGCAAATTTAATCTATTATTTAAACTTTCTTGAAAATGAACAAACATACTGAATGAAAGAATTTATTCTTTCTGGAATTGGGAAAAGAATCGGTGCTGGTTGTTCTGTATGAAATCTCTTCGGATAAAATGAGCCACTGCTTTACTTTTTATGCTTAAATGCAGCCTAAAAGATAACAATGAGCAGCAAAATTAAAATCATCAGCATAAACAAAATGAATTGGTTACGGACAAAAAGACCAAGGAGAAGAAGTATCTCGATTTCCTCGGTACATGCCGTGAACACGTCGATGCTGCCTTTATCTTTCGATAGGAACTCGTTACTTTGGTAAGTAATCAGTTCATCACCGTTAAATTTCCAGGACCAACGTGATTGCCAGAAATTTTTCACTTCCAGTTCAAAGCGCTTTCCGTTGATTATGATGTCACTTTTGGGATTGAAAAGATTAATCATGATGCTTCCTAAAAGCGCCTGATTATTGGCATCGTAAATCTCCAGTTTGGAAAGAAAGAATTCGCGGCTCAATACAAAGCGCCGGCCTTTGATCATTCCATGGGCTTTCGAACCCACCAGACTTTCCCACACGATTGAACCAATCTGTTCTGAACCATGCAAAATCTCCAATTGGTTCTTAAAAATTCCCTTCGACCAAAAATATCGTTCCATAATTAGCCTCCCCAGAAGCCTCCCTCAAACCCCCTCCGAAAGAGGGGACTTAAAAATCGGCATTTGATTGTAATATTTTGATGGCAACATTTTAACCCTATCAAATTTAGCAAAAAATCAGATACTGTTCAAAAGTTTCAACGCCTCGCCTCTCCCTTTCGGGGAGAGGTTGCCTCCCGGCCTGCGGCTGGCAGGGAGTGGGGCTTCTTTATTTACAGTCGTCGCCGAGATTCAGCAGTTCAACCTTGCGGAAATCAATCGGATGACTCTCTGACTGAAGTGAAATTGAACCTTTTTTCAGCATGATATTCTTATCGGGAGGGAGCAACTTCTGAAAGCTTGGATCCCTCGGATCGAGCTGTGGTTTTGAATACTGCATAACAACCTGACCATCGATCATGTGTTTAATGATGGAATCGCCCTGAACCTCAACTTCTGCTGAAACCCATTGGTCGCCTTGGTAAGTTTTTGAGGTAGAATTGGTACAATGTTGCGTCCACACGGTGTCTTTGAGCACAATATTGGTGCCCGGAGTACAAACATTCAGGTTTGAACGTTCATCTTTCCCGTTTCCTCCCAGGAGCTGAACCTCAATCGAAACCGGAAAATCCTGATTCAGCTCCATACTTTCGGCACTCTGGCCATGAATCATGATTCCGCTGTTACGATAAGCCCAACCTGCACCTCCAGGACACTGGTCACCAACGAACCGGTATTCGACCCTGATTTTATAATGTGAATATGGCTGTTTGTAGAAAATGTGTCCGAAGTGTCCGTCGAAGTTTTTATACTGATCATACCTGACTTTCATTAAACCATCCTCTACACGAAATGTGTTTCCAAAGTTTTCATTTAGCGGGAAGCCGGTAATCTTGATGTTCCAGTCTTTCAGATCTTTTCCATTGAACAGCTGTATCCAGCCTTCATTTTTCGGTTTGGCCGGAGCACAAGCCAGAAATAAAGAAAGGGCCAGAATAAAAAATGTAATTTTCAGGAATCGTTTTTTCATTTTCAGAAGTAGTTTTATTGATTTCTATATACGTATCAGAGCTGAAAGATAACTATTTTTTGATTGCCTGAATAGCTGTAAAAAACAAAGAGCCGGATTGAAATCCGGCTCTTTGCTGAACGAAAAATGCAAGTCAAAAAAGACGTTATTTCTTGTCTTTTTTATTCTTTTTCTCTAATCGTTTTTCTTTTAGTGTTTTTGTAGGTTCTTTTTTTTCGTTCTTTCGGGTATCTACTCCTTTTGCCATAGTTGTAATTTTTAAGGTTATTCTACTAATTATGAACTCGTAAGGTAAACTGATTGTTTAATGTCTGTTATAAAGCGACACCAAATCAAAATTACCATTTTTAGTTTAAAAAAAACAGGATTGGGAAAGTAAACTTCTGCATTTTTTTTAAACAAACAGATTAGTAATCCAAAAGCTAAAAGGCTTTTAAAAGATTTGGCTCAATAATAAAATTGTGTTCTCTGTCAGAATAAGGTTTCAATAAATACTATTTCCTTTTTGTGATTGGCTTATGCCGGTTATCGTAAAAATTCAGGAGAATGACTGAGTCGCTTTTCCGGATATAGAAGATGGTAATATGTTTGATTAAAACAAAGCCCCTGATTTGCCGCTCCTGATTTTCCACTGTTCCAATCTCAGGAAATTCAGCTAATAAATCCAGAAACTCATAAGTCCGTCGAACAAATGCGCGGGTCACATTGTCGCCCCATTCAGCCTGCAAATAATCCAAAATACGGTCAAAACTTTGGTCAGCATATTTCGACCATTTGACCTTTAAAGCCATTTTGCATGTTTAATTTGCATTTGTTCACTTGAGAGCAAATGTTGTTCAGCATGAACTTCATTTTCAATTTTCAATAGCTCAATTTGTTCATCTTCAGTCAAAAGGCTCCATAATTGACCGTCAGTTGTCATGCATGACTGCTCCATGATATGATAAAGTTTGATCAACAATTGCTCGTTATCGATCCGATCAATCAAATGATGAAAATTGGTTTTAATTTCTAATGCATTCATGTCATTGCTTTTGACAAATATAACCAAAAAGCACAGAACATTCATCCTGAGCTTTTACTTTTTCCACGACATTGCTTTTACTTCTTCCTGGTTATAAATAACAGTCTCGTTTTCAGCTTCGGCAACCTCTTGTTTTAGTTCTTCTATGGTATATGATAATGGGCTTTTTTTGTACTGTTTTTCCTTGTCAATAAGTTTCTCTATCTTTTCGAGAATAGCCGCACTCTCGATATTCAAAATTTCAGAAATAAGTGTGTATTTGAGATCATTTAGTTCAATTGTGGTCATATTTCAATCGCCTCCTTCCGATTATTTAGTATTTCAAAAGTAATGATTCTATTAGAAAAATTGGATGACAAAATTAATTTAACCATCCGGTTAAATATTTTGGTTAAAACATTTGGTAAATTCAATTTCAGGTTTTACTTTTGACCGCATGATTTAACCACATAGTTAAACCAAAAAGAAAATGGAAGCAAAAAAGGACAGTACCGAAGATAAAATCCTCGAAGCAGCTAAAAATGTGTTTGTCGCTAAAGGAATGGATGGCGCCCGAATGCAGGAAATTGCCGATGAAGCCGGAATCAATAAGGCACTGTTACATTACTATTTCAGATCGAAAGAAAGACTTTTTGAAGCCATTTTTTCTGAAATATTCAAATTTGCCTTCCCAAAATTGTCGCGGATTATCCTTTCCGATGTCGGAATTGTAGTTAAAATTGAGCATTTCGTAGATGCCTACATCGACATTTTGATCCAGCATCCATTTATTCCGGGCTTCGTGTTAAAGGAACTCAACCGCGATCCTTCCGGTCTGTTCAAGTTGGTGGTGAAACTTGGACTGGATCCTCAACCGGTGTTTACCTACATTCAGGAGGCGATGGATCGTGGCGAAATTATACAGATGAACCCTAAACATCTGGCTTTAAACGTAGTTTCAATGTGTATTTTTCCGTTCGCTGCCCGTCCGATTTTAAGTTTTCTGGTTTTTAAAGATGACAAAGATGCGTTGGAAGCTTTTTATGCCGAGCGCGCTGAGGTCATTAAGAAATTTGTTGTCAACGCCATCGTAATCAAAAATTAGAATATCATGAGAATGAAAACAGTGAAAACCATGTTCCTAATCATACTGTTTCCTGTGCAAATGTTATTTGCTCAGGAAGTAGTGACTCTCGAACAATGCCAGACCTGGGCACGTGAGAAACACCCGGTTCTGAAACAACTGGATTTGTATCAGCAAATTCTGGATCTCAAAAACGAGAACAATGCCACCAGCTTTTTACCTCAGCTAAATCTGAACGGCCAGGCAACCTATCAATCCGCGGTAACTAAAATCGCCATTCCGCTCCCAAACATCAAAATTCCGACGGTTGACAAAGACCAGTACAAATTCTACCTCGATTTTAAACAAACGATTTGGGATGGTGGTTTGAGCAAGGCCAAAGAGCTCATAAACAATGCTGAAAATGCAGGGAACCGGCAACAGACCGAAGTCGAACTATACCAGGTAAAAGAAAAAGTAAACCAGTTTTTCTTCACTTCCTTCCTGATTCAGGAGAACCTGAAAATACTGGAAAAGAAAACAGAAACACTGGCCGAACGCCGGAAGATAGTGGAATCGGCAGTTAATAACGGGATGGTTTTGTCTTCCGAATTAGACCAGTTACTGGCCGAACTAATTAAAACTGACCAGATGGTCATTGAATTAAAAAGCAACAACGAAACGGTTTTATATGCCTTATCCATACTAACCGGAAAAACTACTGAACAACTCAAAAACCTGACATTGCCAGAAGAACTTGCCGTTTCAGACCTTCCGTTGAAAAGGCCTGAACTGGATTTATTCAGCAAACAAAACGAACTTTTAAATGCCAATTCTGAAATTCTTCAGAAACAGCGCAATCCCAGGCTTTTTGGTTTTGGACAGGCCGGATATGGAAAACCCGGACTGAACATGCTCAACAACAAATTCGACACCTATTATCTTGTTGGCCTTGGGTTTAGCTGGAATGTGTTGGATTGGAAAACAACCAGTCGTCAAAAGCAAATTATCAAACTTCAACAAGATATTGTTCAGACCAAACAAGAATCTTTTGTTCAAAATATCGATCTGGCAAGCGATCAGCAGACTAAACAGATTAGTCAGATTACTGAATTACTGAAAACCGATCAGGAATTGATTTCTATTCGGGAACGAATCACCAAAGCCTCCGCTTCAAAGCTTGAAAACGGATCAATCACGATGGCTGATTACATTCAGGATCTGAACGCTGAAACTACGGCTCGTCTGATGCTCGAAACCCGAAAAATCCAATTGAAAGAAGCATGGATTAAATTTGCAAATATCCGGGGAAACGAATAGAATGATGAGTTATAAATTATAAATGATTACGATTGAAAATAAACAAACACGATACAAAATGAAAAAAATACAATTGATCGCATTGGCCTTTCTGACGTTTGCCGCCTGCAAAAACGGGGAGAAAAAGTCGGATGCTTACGGAAATTTTGAAGCAGTTGAAACAATCATTTCTTCAGAAACGGCTGGCAAGCTGCTTTCTATGCAGGTTAAACAAGGCGACGTTATTGAATCAGGTCAGCTGATCACCCAGATTGACACCACTGAACTATACCTGAAAAAACTTCAGACAAAGTCGCAACTGTTAGCCAGCGAAACAAAAAGACAAAACGTATCGGCGCAAATCAATGTTCAAAAAGAACAACTGAAAAATGCGCAGATTACTCAGCAGCGACTTTCAAAAATGTTTGCTGACAAGGCTGCAACACAGCAACAAATGGATGATATCAATGGTCAGTTGAGCGTCTTGGGGAAACAAATTTCAGCTACCGATACACAATTTCAGTTGATTGCAAGTGAGATGGATGTTATCAAAAGACAATTGGATCTGCTTGACGAACAACTGACCAAATGCCGGATTACAAGTCCGATTAAAGGAACTGTTCTTGAAACTTACCTTGAAAACGGTGAATTGGCAACACCTGGCAAGGCAATATTAAAAATGGCCGATTTAACTAATCTGGAATTGAAAGTTTATGTTTCAGGAGCACAATTGTCGTCGATAAAGCTCGGTAACGAGGCAAAAATACTGATCGATACGGGTGTCAAAGAAATGAAAACACTTTCAGGAAAAATAAGCTGGATTTCTTCGGAATCGGAGTTTACCCCGAAAATAATACAGACCAAAGAGGAAAGGGTAAAGTTGATGTATGCCGTTAAATTAGTTGTCGTGAACGATGGAACCCTGAAAATTGGAATGCCGGGAGAAGTGGTGTTTTAAAGAAGCCCCTTCCAAACCCTCCCCCAAGGGGAGGGCTTAAAAAGCAAACGACAAATTAGAACATGAACCAAATAACAAAAGAAAATTCGAACATCGATTCAAAACTCCCCTCCTTCGGAGGGGTTGGGGGAGGCCTGGGGTTGGCTATTAACATTCAACATATCAGTAAATCCTATAAAGATGTTCAGGCCGTTCAGGATATCTCATTCGAGGTAAAAAAAGGCGAACTTTTTGGTCTGATTGGCCCCGACGGAGCAGGCAAAACCACTTTGATGCGAATCCTGATGACTCTTCTTATTCAGGATGAAGGACATGCAACAATGGGTGGTTTTGATGTGGTAAAAGAATACAAAAAAATAAGGAATATTGTTGGCTACATGCCGGGTCGTTTCTCGCTTTATCAGGATTTGACGGTAGAAGAAAACCTGAACTTTTTCGCCACTGTTTTTAAAACCACGGTAGCCGAAAATTACGAACTCATCAAAGACATTTATATCCAGATCGAGCCTTTCAAAAATCGTCTGGCCGGAAAACTATCCGGAGGAATGAAGCAAAAACTCGCTTTGTCGTGTGCCCTGATCCACAAACCTGAAATACTGGTTCTGGACGAGCCAACCACCGGTGTTGATGCTGTTTCGCGCAAGGAATTCTGGGATATGCTGAAGAAATTGCAAAATTCAGGAATTACAATTCTGGTTTCAACGCCATACATGGACGAAGCGGTGCTGTGTAACCGTGTTGCACTGATGCAAAAAGGGAAAGTTCTGGATATTGATACCCCGCAGAAACTGATTGAAAACTATAACCGCAAATTGTATGCAATCCGTTCGAACGACATGCACCAGCTCATCCAGGATTTGAGAGCCTGGGAAAAAACTGACTCAGCGTTTGCCTTTGGACAATACGTGCACGTTACCGGAAAAGAAGACGAAGTGGAAGCCACCGAATTTGAGAGCTATCTGTTGAAGAAAAATCACCTTGAATTGCAGGTTTTCGACATTCCAGCAACCATCGAAGATGTGTTTATGAATAGGATGGCTGAACAGTAGAAGCCCCTCTAAATCTCGCCGAAGGGGAGACTTTTTGCTATACTGATTTGATAAATTAAAATTCTCTATTATGAATCCATATCCTGATTTGCGTCAAAACTCCCTTCCTTTGGAGGGGTTGGGGGAGGCTAATCAAAAAGTAATTGAAGTGCGCGACCTGGTGAAAAAATTCGGAAGTTTTGTGGCGAACGACCACTTGAATTTTGATGTGTACAAAGGCGAAATATTTGGTTTTCTGGGAGCCAACGGTGCAGGAAAAACCACTGCGATGAAAATCCTATGCGGACTTTCGGCCCCAACTTCAGGAAAGGTGAAAGTTGCCGGCTTCGACATTTACAAGGAAACTGAAAAGGTAAAGCGGAACATCGGTTATATGAGCCAGAAATTTTCGCTGTATGAAGACCTGACCATTGCCGAAAACATCCGGTTTTATTCAGGAATATACGGTATCAAACCAGCCGAGCGTAAAGAGAAAATGGAGAAATTGCTAAAAAATCTCGATATTGAGTCAGCCAGAGATTCACTGATTGGCTCGCTGCCATTGGGATGGAAACAGAAACTTGCCTTTTCGGTGGCTATTTTTCATGATCCTAAAATCGTTTTTCTCGATGAACCAACCGGCGGGGTCGACCCGATTACCCGCCGAAAGTTCTGGGATCTGATTTATGAAGCTTCCGACCGCGGAATTACCGTTTTCGTGACCACGCATTACATGGACGAAGCCGAGTATTGCAACCGGGTTTCGATCATGAACGAAGGAAAGATTGAAGCACTCGATACTCCGGAGAACTTGAAGAAGCAATATTCAGCAAAGAATATGGATGAGGTATTTCTGAAAATTGCAAGGAATAAAGAATGAAGCCCCACCCAAACCCTCCCCGAAAGTGAGTAGGGAAGCCCCTCTCCCTGCCTGCGGCTGGCAGGCAACCTCTCCCCGAGAGGGAGAGGCCAAGGCAGTGAAGATTTTGAAGGTAGTTGAATTTTTGATGAATTCTTAAGATTTTAAAACGTTACGATGAAACTATTACAGTCAAATGCCGGTTTCTTAAGCCCCCTCTTTCGGAGTGGGTTTGGGGGAGGCTTCAAAGGGAGGCTCCTATGAAACAATTTATAGGATTTCTCAGGAAAGAATTTTTGCACATTTTCCGTGATCCGCGAACGATGATCATCATTTTCGGAATCCCCGTGGTGCAGCTGATGTTGTTCGGGAAAGTAATCAGTACCGATATTCAGAATGTGAAAATTGGCATTCTTGATCAATCGCACGATAATACCACAAAAAAGATCACCTCTAAGTTGCTTTCGTCTGGGTATTTTGTGCTGGCTAAGGAATTACAACCCGGTGAGGATGTTGAGGAGGTTTTCCGCAAAGGAATTGCAAAAATGGTCGTCAATTTCGGGCCCAATTTTGAGCAAAACCTTGAGCGCGATGGCAAACAGGATGTTCAGCTTTTGGCAGACGCATCCGACCCGAACACCGCCCGGATTTTAACCAGCTACGCCGGTGGAATCATCAACGATTTTGTGAAAAAGGAAAAACTTCAGAATATTCAGCTTCCTGACCAAATCAACATTGAAGTCAGAATGCTTTACAACGAAGGTCTGAAAAGCGTTTACATGTTTGTTCCGGGCATCATGGCGATGATCCTGATGCTGATTTCTGCCATGATGACATCCATTTCGATCAGTAAGGAAAAAGAACTCGGAACCATGGAAGTTCTTCTTGCATCGCCTCTGAAACCAATTCAGATTGTTTTGGGTAAAGTGACGCCCTATTTGTTGTTGTCGTTTATCAATGCGCTGACAATCATTGCACTTGGAGTTTTTGTATTTGGAGTCCCGATCAAAGGAAGTTTCTTCCTATTAATGGGCGAGTCGTTTCTGTTTATCCTGATGGCACTCAGTCTGGGAATATTGATCTCGACCGTTGCGCCCAATCAGATGGTGGCCATGTTTATTTCCTTATTGGGACTGATGTTGCCTACCATTCTGTTGTCGGGATTCATATTCCCTATCAGGAATATGCCGCTTCCTTTACAAATTGTAAGCAACATCATTCCCCCAAGGTGGTTCATTGTGATTATCCGGAATATCATGCTGAAAGGCACGGGAATCATTTTCATCTGGAAAGAAACTTTGGTACTTATTTTTATGGCATTCACTTTTATTGCATTGAGCATCAAGAATTTTAAAATAAGATTGGAATAAGAAGTTCTGAGTGAACTAAAGTTCTGATTGCCTGTAGTTTGAATAAAAACCGATCAAATTAAGACATAGTGGAAAATAAGGAATTTGCTAAACAGTTAGAAAAACGGACCAGAGCTTTTGCAATATCCATTATAAAATTGTCTACATCTTTACCCAATACTCCGGAAGGTAGGGTAATCCGGAATCAGATTACCAAATCGGGAACAAGTATTGGAGCAAATTACC
>JBAWZG010000053.1:0-21486 GCA_037143155.1 Bacteroidia bacterium | reverse complement strand
AACTGAAGAAATTCGATTTGTACCAGGATTATAAAGATGTGATTCCGGTGATGAAGGAGATTTTGGCTGTCAATCCGAAGATAAAGATTCTGGGTTCGCCATGGTCGGCGCCCAAGTGGATGAAGGTCAGCAATGATGTGCGGGGCGGTGCGCTAAAACCAGAGTATTACGATGTTTATGCCCATTATTTCGTGAAATACATTCAGGCGATGAAGCATGAGGGAATCACGATTGACGCGGTAACCGTTCAGAATGAGCCGCTGAATTCAAGAAACACACCAAGTATGCCCTGGCTACCCAACGAGCAGAAAGATTTCATCAAAAATAACCTCGGACCAGCTTTACGAGCTGCAGGACTTCAAACCAAAATCATCCTTTTCGATCACAACCTTGACCGTGTTGACTTCCCGCTTACAACTCTCCGCGATCCGGAAGCTGCCAGATTTGTGGATGGTACCGGTTTTCATAATTATGGTGGAGAAATGAGCGCCATGAGCGTGATGCATGCTGCCCGTCCGGATAAAAACTTGTATTTTACCGAGCAAATGGTCGTTGAAAAACCGGGAAGTCCGAATATCGAGATTGCAGCTCAGGTTAAACGGCTGATTATTAATACAACCAGAAACTGGAGCAGAAATGTGATACTTTGGAATCTGGCTGCTGATCCGTTGAACGATCCACATACCGATAACGGAGGTTGTCCGATGTGTCAGGGTGCTGTAACCATTGATGGCGATAAGGTTTCGCACAACCTTGCCTATTATGTGATTGCGCATGCTTCGAAGTTTGTACGACCGGGTTCGGATCGAATTGCATCAACGACCAAGGGCGATCTGTCTGTTTTGGTGAACGATGATGAGGAACGTGTCGGTTCAATTCGAGTTACCACTATTGAAAACACTGATGTTCTTCCCAATGTGGCCTTTAAAACTCCGGAAGGAAAAACCGTTCTGATTGTAGCAAATGATTCGTATTCGGTCAATTCATTCCGGATTCAGTACAACGGGCAATTTGCCGGTTTTAAGCTTAACCCGGGTGCAGTCGGGACGTATGTTTGGTAGGTGGTTATTTGGAAATCGTGAAATTGTAAATGAATATTTATCTTTGACTATGATTCGATTTAATGTTAAAAATATAATGTTTTCGGCGCTGTTAGTCTGGGCTGGAAGTCTTTCTGCACAGACCTTCCTGCATGCTGAAGGACAAAATATGGTTGACGAAAGTGGTCAGAAAATCTTGCTTCAGGGCGTAGGTCTTGGAAACTGGATGCTACCCGAAGGTTACATGTGGAAATTTGGCGAAAACGGTGACCGTCCGCGCAAAATTGAGAAAATTGTTTTGAATTATTTAGGTTTGGAGAAAGCTGCAAAGTTCTGGAAATCGTATCATCAGAATTACATTACTGAAGCCGACATCAAACGCATTGCCGAGTTGGGTTACAACTCGGTGCGTCCGGCTTTAAACTCACGGCTTTTCATTACTGAAGGCAATAAAAACGAGTTTGTTAATGAAGGTTTCGAATTGCTCGACAACCTGGTTGGCTGGTGTAAAAAGTATCACTTGTATGTGGTCATAGACATGCACGGCGCACCGGGCGGACAAACCGGGCAGAACATTGATGACAGTCCGGACAACGAACCAGAGTTGTTTATGAATCCGAAGAACGAAGAATTGCTGGTTAAACTTTGGGTGAAAATTGCCGATCGATATAAAAATGAACCGAATGTTGCAGCATACGACTTGCTGAACGAACCACTTCCAGAGCAAACCGGAGCAGCAGCCAAATACAAGGATCAACTGGTGCCGCTATACGAAAAACTAATCAAGGCCATTCGTGAGGTCGACAAAAAACACATGTTTACATTGGAAGGATACAACTGGGCCAACAACTGGTCGGCATTCAATCGTAAACTGGACGAAAATATGTTTTACCAGTTTCATTACTATTGCTGGAGTAATCCGGATAATCTGAGCGATATCAGTGGATTCCTGAAAAAACGGGAACAACTGAATACTCCGGTTTGGGTGGGAGAAACCGGTGAACGCAACAATACCATTTATTTTGCCACTACACAATACTTTGAAAAGAATAACATCGGCTGGTCATTCTGGCCATGGAAGAAAATGGAAACGGTCAATACTCCGTATTCATTTAAATCTCCTGCCGGCTGGAAAGACATAATTGATTATTCGCGTTCGAAGGGCGAATATGTTGTAACAAAAGTTAATCCGGCGCTAATCTTTAATGAATTGCTTGAAAACATTAAGATCGAAAACTGTACCTATTTCCCGGATGTGGTCAATTCAATGTTCCGCCGGATTCCGCTCAAACTGGAGGCCGAAAATTACGGATGCGATGGTTACCTGAAATCTTATTCAGTTAAAGATACGATAACCAAATCAGAAGCTTACCGCAAGAAAGAACCGGTGAAAATTGCTGTCATTAAAACCGAACAGAAGTCAAAAAATCCTGGACAATACGTGGTATTGAATGCCGGCGAATGGACAGCTTATCAGGTAAAGTCTCCGGATAAACTGAAATACAAGGTATCGCTTCAGGTCAAAGTTGAAAAACCGGCGGAAATTATTTTCCGAATTGACGGAAAATCTGTGAAACTGAAAGTAAATCAAACAGAATGGTCGGAAATCAAGCTTGATCCAATGACTTTCCGGAAAGGTGACAACGATTTGAAAGTGGAAGTGAAAAGCGGAAGTATCAACCTTGACTGGATCAATATTCAATTGTAATTCATTAATAATCAATTATAAAATCTAATTCTATGACAAAATTAATTAGTGCTTTGTTTGTTTTGCTGCTCTGCACGATGGGTAGCCAGGCACAGTCGCCTAAAGTGAAGGCGAAACCATTTCATGCAGTAAAGGCGACCGTTTACACTACTGCCCGCGACACCAGTCTGCGCTTGTCTCCAACCGGAGAAGTTCAGTTTAAAGATTTCGGACAGCCGTTTGAAACACAGGTTTGTGTTTTTGTTGATCCTTCAGTTACCTTCCAGACCATGGTTGGAATTGGTGGTGCTTTAACTGATGCTTCAGCCGAAACCTATGCCAAATTACCTGAAGCCGCACAAAAAGAATTGATGACGGCATACTATGACGGAAAAAAAGGGATTGGTTACAATTTCGCCCGCACCAATATTGCCAGCTGCGACTTTTCGAGCGGAACCTACAATTATGTGGAACCTAACGATTCGCTCCTGAAAACTTTTAGCGTGGCCCACGACGAGCAATTCCGTATTCCGTTTATTAAAAAAGCCATTGAAGCTGCTGGCGGAAAGCTTCCTCTATTTGTCAGTCCCTGGAGTCCTCCGGCCTGGATGAAAGACAACAACAGCTCGATCAGAGGCGGCAAGTTGCTTGAAAAATACAAGCAAGCCTGGGCCAATCACTATGTGAAATTCATCAAAACCTACGAGAAAATTGGCATTCCGGTTTGGGGGCTTTCGGTTCAGAACGAACCAATGGCTAAACAGAGCTGGGAATCATGCCTGTATACTGCAGAAGACGAACGGGATTTTGTCAAGAAATACCTTGGACCAACACTTAAGAAAAGTGGTCTTCAGGATAAAAAACTGATTGTATGGGATCACAACCGCGATTTGATTTACCAACGCGCCACGGTCATGATGAACGATCCGGAAGCTGCGAAATATGTTTGGGGATTTGGGTTCCATTGGTATGAAACCTGGACCGGAAGTGATATGCAGTTCGGTAACCTGAAAATGGTACATGAAGCTTTTCCGGATAAAAAACTAATTTTTACTGAAGGTTGTGTCGAGAAATTCGGATTGGACCGTGTAAACGACTGGAAATTGGGTGAAAAATATGGTTATTCCATGCTGAATGATTTCAACTGCGGAACGGTTGCCTGGACCGACTGGAATGTTTTATTGGATGAAAACGGTGGACCAAATCATGTGGGGAACTTCTGTTTTGCTCCGATCCATGCCGATACCAAAACCGGAAAGTTGATTTATACCAACAGCTACTATTATATTGGTCATTTCTCGAAATTTATACAGTCCGGAGCCAAACGTATTGCGACCTCATCGAACCGTGATAAACTGCAAACCACCGCCTATATCAATCCTGATGGAAAGATTGCAGCTGTTATCCTGAATACAACGGACGAAAAATTGGCATTCAAGCTGTGTATTGCTGGAAAAGCTGCTGATTTGGTCAGCCGTCCGCATTCAATAATGACGGTGGTTTTATAAAAAACGTATTGTTGATGATTTGTGGAAAAAGTAGAAGGGAGCCGGGCGGCTCCCTTTTATTCTACATTATTGTGATTCGTAAAAAAGGGACTTTTCTTTTCTCTGCTGGAAAGACATCGCTGGTGTCTTTCTATTAGCGACATCTTTTCACTATCCGTCAGAGCATTATAATAATTTATTCTGTCTTTGATCGTAAATACTCTGAGTTTTTTATAAACACAGGTACTTATCTCCTCGTCCACAGGGCAATCGAAAATTAAACCGTAAAAGTTTCCGTAACAATTTTCCATCATCCTGTATTCAACTGTAACTAATATCCATTTATTCCCTAAAGTGTAAAAAGGTAACCCCCAAAAATCAGAATTTTTTAAATTATTACTTTGAAGAGCCCTTTGGCATATTTTTATATTTTTGCAGAAGTTTTAAATAAGTGAATACAAATTTCAAAAAGATATGTTTGAGAATCTGAGTGAAAAGCTGGAACGGTCGTTTAAACTTCTGAAAGGTCAGGGAAAAATTACCGAAATCAATGTTGCTGAAACTTTGAAAGATGTGCGCCGTGCATTGCTTGATGCTGACGTTAATTTCAAAATAGCCAAATCATTTACCGAAAATGTACGGAAGAAGGCGCTTGGGTTGGATGTTTTAAATGCACTTAAGCCAAGCCAGCTGATGGTGAAAATCGTGCACGATGAGTTGGCTGAATTGATGGGAGGAAAATTTGTCGATATCAATCTCAAAGGAAATCCTACCGTTATTTTGATTGCAGGCCTTCAGGGTTCAGGAAAAACTACTTTCTCGGGTAAGCTGGCGAAAATGTTGAAAAGTAAAAAGGGTCGCCATCCGATGCTTGTTGCCTGCGACGTTTACCGGCCGGCAGCAATTGAACAGCTGAAAATTCTCGGGCAACAAATCAATGTTCCGGTATTTACCGAGGAGGGCAATCTTAATCCGGTAAAAATTGCATTGGAAGCGATTCGTCAGGCCAAATTACAAGGCAATGATGTGGTAATTATTGACACCGCAGGGCGTTTGGCTATCGATCAGCAAATGATGAATGAGATCAGTGCTGTTAAAGATGCGGTAAAACCTCACGAAATATTGTTCGTTGTTGATGCAATGACCGGTCAGGATGCAGTAAATACTGCAAAAGAATTTAATGACCGTCTTGATTTTGACGGAGTTGTTTTGACTAAACTGGATGGTGATACCCGTGGTGGAGCTGCACTTTCTATCCGTGCGGTGGTCGATAAACCAATTAAATTTGTTGGAACAGGCGAAAAGCTGGAAGCTCTGGACAATTTTCACCCTGAACGTATGGCCGACCGTATCCTTGGAATGGGCGATATCGTTTCATTGGTCGAAAAGGCACAGGAGCAATTTGATGAAGATGAAGCAAGGAAACTTCAGCAGAAACTGGCTAAAAATCAGTTCAGTTTCAATGATTTCCTGAAGCAGATTCAGCAGATCAAAAAAATGGGTAACCTGAAAGATCTGGCCGGAATGATTCCCGGGATGGGAAAAGCATTGAAAGATGTTCAGATTGAAGACGATGCATTTAAGCATATCGAAGCCATCATTTATTCCATGACCCCGGCTGAAAGGGAAGATCCGGCCATCTTGACTGGTTCTCGCCGCAAGCGCATTGCTGATGGTTCAGGAACTAACATTCAGGAAGTGAACCGCTTGATCAAACAATTCTCTGAAACCCGGAAAATGATGAAAGTTGTCTCTCAGGGAAACAACATGAAGAAGATGATGGGTAGCATGGGAAAAGGACGATAATTGAATATTCAAAAGATATGATTTTAATAGACGGAAAAAAAACAGCGGACGAAATAAAGAAGGAAATTGCTGAAGAGGTGAAGCAAATTGTGGCTTCCGGCAGAAGAGCTCCGCATTTAGCTGCGGTTTTAGTCGGACATGATGGTGGAAGCGAAACTTATGTCGCATTTAAAATAAAAGATTGCGAAGAAGTCGGTTTTCGGTCTTCACTTGTTCGTTTCGATGACGATGTGACTGAATCAGAATTGCTTGCAAAGGTTCATGAATTAAATGCAGATCCTGATCTTGATGGTTTTATCGTGCAATTGCCTTTGCCAAAACATATTTCGGAACAAAAAGTGATTGAAGCAATTGACGCCCGGAAAGATGTTGATGGATTTCATCCTGAAAATGTTGGCCGTTTGGTACTTGGAATGCCTGCGTTTTTATCGGCAACTCCGTTCGGAATTGTTGAACTACTGAAGAGGTATCAAATTCTAACTTCCGGAAAAAACTGTGTAATCGTTGGGCGAAGCAACATTGTTGGTCGTCCACTGAGTATCCTGATGTCGCAAAAAGCTGTAAATGCCACGGTAACTGTAGCTCACAGCCAGACTAAAGATCTTGCAAAAGTATGTGCCGAAGCCGATATTCTGATTGCTGCACTTGGTTTTCCTGAATTTATCAAAGCCGATATGGTAAAAGAAGGTGCTGTGGTTATCGATGTTGGAACCACGCGGGTAAATGCTCCGGAAACCAAATCAGGATGGAGGTTGAAAGGTGATGTGAAATTTGACGAAGTCGCTCCTAAATGCTCATACATTACGCCGGTTCCCGGAGGAGTTGGTCCAATGACAAGGGTTTCGCTGTTGCAGAATACCTTGCTGGCAGCCAAATTAAAAAAATAAGTAGAAGGAAATTCAATACAATTTAAGGTGCATATTTCGCACCTTTTTTTATTTCATTTGTTAATCTAAAAAATCAATAATTGAATAGTTATGAAATCGAATCCAGTCAAAAACTTAGTAAAAACAGCATTGATAGCAATCATCCTGATCACGCAGGCCTGCAGCACGGTCCCGCTAATCGGAAGGAAACAAGTGAGTTTGATGCCTGAATCCAGCATGGTCGAAATGAGTTTGACAAATTACGACCAGTTTCTGAAAGAAAATAAAAGTTCCACCAATAAAGAGCAAATTGATATTATTAAGCGCGTTGGTTCCAGGATGTCGGCTGCAGTTGAGAAATATCTGAGGGAAAATGGATTTCAGGATCGGATTGCCGATTTTAAGTGGGAGTTTAATCTGGTTGAAAGTAAAGAGCTGAATGCCTGGTGTATGCCGGGAGGAAAAGTGGTGTTTTATACCGGAATAATGCCATTGACAAAGAATGATGCGGGCGTTGCAGTTGTCATGGGCCATGAAATCGGACATGCTGTTGCACGCCACGGTAACGAACGCATGAGCCAGCAGATGTTGGTGCAGTTTGGAGACATGGCCCTTACCGAAGTGATTAAATCGAAACCCGCAGAGACACAGTCTATTTTTCAATCAGTCTATGGACTGGGAGCACAATATGGTGTCATGTTGCCTTATTCGCGCCAACAGGAATATGAAGGGGATAAACTTGGTCTCATTTTTATGGCTATTGCTGGCTACGATCCACAAGAATCGATTAGCTTTTGGGAAAGAATGGCAGCCAGTTCAACGGCAAAAATGCCTGAATTTCTCAGTACCCATCCTTTGGAACAAAATCGGATAGATGAGATTAAAAAATTCCTTCCCGAAGCGAAGAAATATTACATGGTTAAATAATAATCACTTTATGTTAGAGTGTTTGTTAACATTTTTCAATTATTCTCATTTTTTTTATTTATTTTTGAAAAAGTAAGATTGGAATTATTTAAAAAGCGAACGATGGAAGATTTTGATAAAAATGAGGATCGAATAGATAATGACAGCAAGTTTCGGGAAGAAATCTATTCAAAGGCAGTTCGGGCAGGGAAAAGGACCTATTTTTTCGATGTAAAATCAACAAGAAGAGATGAGTTTTATCTTACGATTACCGAAAGTAAAAAACGATTCGAACAGGATGGAAGTTTTCATTTTGAAAAACATAAAATCTTTTTATATAAAGAAGACTTTGATAAATTTTTAGATGGCCTACAGGAAGTGATGACCTATATCGATCAAAATCAAAGTGATATTGATCAAGTTGAGGCAGAATATGAAGATGTAATCAGGTCAGATGAAAAGTTAATGGAAGAAGTCAGTGGGGATAAGGATTTCACTAAAATCGACTTCGAAGCCTTATAACGGATCGCTTTTTGATTAAAAGAAAAAACCAACCGGATAGCCTTCCGGTTGGTTTTTTTTTGTAGGATTACCTCATGTTTCTGTTAAAAAGTACTGATTCGCATTTCCAAGGTATCATGATTTATTTAATTGCAAACCGAGCAAAAACAGAGTATTTCAATTTGATTTTCTGAAATGACAATTCTGGCAACACCTCTTCATTCTGAACTGCATCTGTTACCATCATTGGCATCACGGCTGATTTACGAAGCGGTTGAAATTCATCGTAGTTCTCGCGTTCCTGAATAAAAAGAGGTTTACCTACCGTTTCGCCAATAGCCGATAAAAGGTATCCGGCTTTTTCATTTGCTTCCTGAACGGCCAGCATTTTCACATCCTTCCTATACTTTTTTATGTCTGAATGGTCAACCCGCTGGATTTCGGCATTGAACGCATTCATTTCATCCAAGGTTTCAAATACCTGGGCCAGAGTTCCTGTTGTAGAGACTTTTAAAAGATAATCTTTTGATGCGATGACATCGGTCTTTTTTCGTTTGATTTTAATGAAATCAGAGTTGGCATCAGCCAACTGCAAGTCATTCAAATCGATGTTTAGTTTCATCAGTCTTTTCTTCATTTCCTTCTCCTGATCTTCAATTTCGATTTTCTTTTTTCCTTCAAACCGCTCTTTCAAGGTGAACGAAATGTAAATCTGATCGGGAATAATTTCCATTTCACCTGTTCCAACTACTTCAATGTAGGGAGTTTCCTTTCCGCTAATAACTTCCTGACTCATGGAAAGTAATGGAAGTGCGGAAATAAGCAGCATTAAAATTCTTGTTCTCATCTTCTGATTTTGTATTGATTGTTGAAAAAAAATTGACTTTTGAGTACAGACAAAATACATACCGTTTTATTGGTATTTGATGGTTGAATCGATTTTTCTTTCAGAAGTAAAGATATTTAATTTTACCTTTAAGGCACATTAATCATCGCTGCATTCCTTTTGTCTAACAGATTTAATTTTGATTTTTCACCTGATGAATCCTTTCCTGAAACAAGTTGCGAACTATCTTTATACCAATCACCGTTCAGAATTAAGCGAATTTTGTCTCGTTTTTCCGGGTCGAAGAGCTGGCGTGTTTTTTACAGCTTACCTCAATGAGTGCATTGAAAAATCCATGCTTTCTCCTGAAATAATTACAATCAGTGAACTGATTTCTTCGCAGACCATTTTGCAGCAGGCAGATCAGGTTTCACTCGTTTTAAAACTTCAGGAGGTATATTGTCAGGTTACCGGGCATCAGGAGCCTTTGGATGAGTTTTTCTTTTGGGGTGAAATCCTTTTGGCTGACTTTGATGATATCGACAAATACCTTTTGAATGCCGATGATTTGTTTAGGAATATTTCAGACCTGAAAGAACTTGAAAATCAGTTTGATTATCTGACTGAAGAACAAAAACGGGCTATCGATGAATTTTGGGGAAATCTGGACAAAGTTCCTCATTCGTTCAATAAGGATAAATTCATCGGCATTTGGATCAAACTGGCAGAAATTTACCATCGGTTCAGGAAAGCGCTGCAGCAAAATGAGATGGCTTATTCCGGAATGATCTACCGTGAAGTGGCAGAGGCCATTCAGACTCATCATTTGACTGGTCTTTCTGCCAAAAAGTATGTATTCATTGGATTCAATGCACTGAATAGTTGTGAAAAAATTATTTTTAAGATACTCGAAAATCAGAAAAAAGCAATGTTCTTCTGGGATTACGCTGATTTTTACCTGAAAGACCCTGAAAATGAAGCCAGCCGTTTTTTGCGTACGAATTTGCTCGCGTTTCCAGCGCCAAAAAGTTTTATACCTGAAAGTCAATTGTCTTCGGAGCAGCGCAAAATAACTTTAGTTTCAGTTCCGGGGAATATCACCCAGGCACAGGCGATCAACCTGCCACAGGTATTAAAAAGTTTTAGAATCAATGAACGGTTCGACAATACAGCCTTTGTTTTGGCAGACGAAAATCTGCTGGTACCGGTAATTTCATCCATTGGAAAAAATTTCCAGGACATCAATATCACCATGGGCTATCCGTTTGTGAATACACCGGTTTATGGATTTATATCGCAATTAATTAGTTTACAAAAAAATATACGCAAATCACAGAAATCACAGGTGTTCTATTATAAACCGGTTGTCGCTCTTTTGAATCACCAGTTTGTTATTAGTCCTGAAATTAAGTCGTTTGTTTCAACGATCCATAAAAAGAATAAAGTTTACATCGAAGCTTTTGAGTTGAATTTTAGTCCATTTGTGAAAAAGATATTTTCATGTCCTGACTCGTGGCTTACCATTCTCGATTATTTTCTTGATGTTTTGAAAGAGCTTTCGGGGAAATTCGACACCAATGAAAATGATGAATTAAAATTGGAGGCAGAGTATCTTTTTCAGGCATTTTTGGCTATTCAACGGTTGAAAGATACTTTGTCCGGACTGAATGTTCCCGATTTTCCGGTCAAGATATTGTATCGTCTGCTCGATCAAAGTTTGCGTCGGATTTCCATTCCGTTTGAAGGAGAACCGTTAACCGGATTGCAGATTATGGGTTTGCTCGAAACACGGTGCCTTGATTTTGAGAATTTGGTATTGTTTTCGGCTAATGAAGGATTTCTTCCCCGGATTGCTGCCGGTCATTCGTTTGTTCCGTATCATCTGCGAAAAGGATTTGGCATGCCGACCTACGAGGACCGGGATGCGATGTACGCGTATTATTTTTACCGCCTGATTCAGCGCACACAAAAAACCGTGATCGTTTACAATTCGATTACTGAAGGAGTTGCTTCATCCGAAAAGAGCCGGTTTCTTTACCAGCTTTTGTATGATTCAGAGTTTGAAATAGAAGAGCTGAACCTGAGTTTCAACTTTAAAGGTTCGAGCAATGAACCAATCAGGATTGAAGCAAGCGATTCGCATGTCGCGAAATTAGCTTCAGTTTATTCAGCCCGGAATCTGAGTCCGAGTGCAATCAATTTGTACCTCGACTGTAAATTGAAATTCTATTTCAGATATATTGCCGGAATTAAAGAAAAAGAAGAACTCAAGGAAGAAATTGACGCCGTTTTGTTTGGCAATCTTTTTCATTATGCGATGGAGATTTTATATCGTCCGTTTGAAAATACAACGATAGAAGCCCATGCACTGAAATTACTCCGGGGAGATGAGAGGAGAATTCAGGAAGTTGTTCGCCAGGCTGTTGCAGTTAAATATTACCAGATGGATCCTGCTGAAGCGAAGAACATCAAGCTGAGCGGACAAAGCATTTTAATTGCCTCACATATTCGGGATTACATTCACCAACTTCTCGATAACGACATGAAATTTGCACCGTTTCATCTGGTAAGTCTTGAAAAAGAATATTCAGCCGAATACCAGGTAGTTTCAGACCAGAAAAAGTTCAGTATCCGTATCGGCGGCATTATTGACCGAATTGACCAAACTTCTGGTGGATTGAGGATTATCGATTATAAAACCGGCAGGAATTTAAAACTTGACTTTAAAGAATGGTTTCATTTAGCTGACCGGAATTATTCTGATCGCCGGAAGGAGATTTTTCAAACCTTAATTTATGCGGATATTCTAAGTCACACTGAAAATGAGCTGCCTATTCTGCCGGCTATCTATAAACTCGACGATTTGTTTAAGGATGAATTTGTCCCAAATGTGATATTTCAGGGAGAAAAGCTTGTATTTCAACAGGTAAAATCAGAATTCACTACTGTCTTTTCAGAACTGCTTTCCGAAATGTTCAGCACTGGAAATATTTACGATCAAACGAAAGATGCGCAAAAATGCAGCTATTGCCCGTATAATAAGATTTGCAGAAGATAGAGCGTGTTCAAAGGTCATTGGTGGTCATTAGTTTCACGTTAGTTGGTTGTCATTAACTTCGTGTAATTTCCACAATTTAATGACTATTAATGACTATTAATGACCACCAATGACAAGAAATGATCATCAATTTCTTTCCAATCCGGAAGCTGGTTTTCAATCATTTTAACAAATCCGGTCTCAGCCGTTTGGTGCGTTCCAATGCTTGTTTTTCCTGATATTCTTCGATCTTTTTATCATTTCCGGAGAGCAGGATTTCAGGAACTTTCCACCCTTTGTAATCAGCTGGACGTGTGTAAACGGGTGGACTCAGCAAGTTATCCTGAAATGAATCGGTGAGGGCAGAGGTTTCGTCCGATAAAACACCTGGAATTAAGCGGACCACACAATCAACAATAACTGCGGCAGCTAATTCTCCACCAGTCAAAACATAGTCGCCAATCGAAATTTCCATGGTTATCAAATGCTCCCTGATCCGCTGATCGATGCCCTTGTAATGACCGCAAAGCAGAATGATATTATTCAGGAGCGAAAGATTATTGGCCAACTTCTGGTCTAACTGGTTGCCATCGGGACTGGTGTATATCACCTCATCGTATTCCCGTTGCGATTTCAGAAAGTTGATGGCACTTTCGATAGGCTGAATTGTCATCACCATGCCTGCACCTCCACTGAAAGCATAATCATCGGTTTTCCGGTGCTTGTCTTCCGAAAAATCACGGATGTTATGAATCACTATTTCAACCAGTCCTTTTTCCTGACCTCTTTTGAGAATAGAATGTTTAAAAGAGCTTTCGAGCAATTCAGGAACAACGGTAAGAATATCGATGCGCATGGGATTTTTTTTGCAAAAGTAACAACCTGACCTTAATTCTGCCCAACAATTTCAACCTAAAAACAAAAAGAAGAGGCAAAAAGACTTGCTTTTCTGGTTAATCTGATTGTTTTACACTTTTATTGATTAAAATCTTTGAGTATTAGATAGTAATATATATTTTCGTAACCTCAAATTGAACCTTACTCTCTGTTAATTACATTGTAATTTAAAATTTTGTTATGGAACCCAAAGATCTAAAAAACTCGCAAGAAGAGTTAAGTGGCATGTTAGTCGTGCCAGAAACTATTGATGATCAGAATATTACTGAAGAATCTGTTAGCCAGCCTGAAGTAATTGTAATATCTGAAGTTGAGAATGCTGTTGAAGAAGTTGCAGAAGTGTCTGTTGATGAAACAGTTGAATCAGCAATTCATGAATCGGAAGAAGTTGAAGCTCCTGAAGTTCATGAAACTGAAACACAACTTGAAGAGGAAGAAGTTGTTGTACAGGAATTACCTGAAGAAACTGAACTGGAAGTTGCTGAAATTGAAGAAGTGGTTGCTTCTGAAATTGAAGAAACGCCTGCAGTCGTTGCTGAAGAAGAAGTGGCAGCCGAAACTGAAACGGAAGTAATTATTCCTGAAGTTGAAGTTATCGAGGAAGTTTTAAAATCACTCTCAGAGCCGGAAGTGGACGCTGAATTGGAATTAGTTCCTGAGGAAATTCCATCCATCGAAGAATTGATTGATGTTTCGGAAGATGATCTCGAAATTCATGAGGACGATCTTTTGGATGAAAACAGTCCAAAGCATAAAATGGCAGATTATGCCGATTTGGATGAGATTGGGCTTATAACCGAGTTACGTGCTTTGCTCCAAAACGAAGATTTTGATCGCATTCGTGATGATGTTGATGCAATAAAAATCAATTTCTTCCGTCGTTACAGGGCAAATATAGAAGCTCAAAAAGCAGCATTTGTAAGTGCAGGTGGCGATATTGCGGAATTTAAGGTAGAACCAGATCCTTATGAATTAGACCTTCGCAACCTGTTAAAACAATATCAGGATATTCGGAACGAACACAACAGAAGGGCTGACGAGTCGAAAGATGACAACCTTCAGCGAAAATATGATATCATTGAGGAGATTAAGTCTCTGATTAATAATAAAGAATCCATCAACAAGACTTTTCACGATTTTCGTGACTTGCAAAACAGGTGGAGAGAAACCGGTCCTGTACCTCAGGCGAAACTGAAAGATTTGTGGGATACCTATCATCACCACGTCGAAAATTTTTATGATTTTATTAAAATTAACAAAGAGCTGCGTGATCTGGATTTAAAGAAAAATCTGGAAGCAAAAATGGAAATCTGTGAAAAATCGGAAGAGCTTTTGGTTGAACCATCAATTATCAAGGCTTTCAACGTTTTACAGAAATATCACGAACAATGGCGCGAAGTTGGACCTGTTCCCCGCGATAAAAAAGACGAATTATGGGAACGCTTCAAGTCAGCAACTTCCATCATCAATAAAAAACATCAGGATTATTTTGAGAGCAGAAAATCTGATCAGAAAAAAAATCTTGATGCGAAAATTGCCTTGTGCGAAAAAGTAGAGGAAATTTCAACTGTAGAGATAGAAAATCACCGCGATTGGGATGAAAAATCCAAGGAACTGATTGAATTGCAAAAGGTTTGGAGAACGATTGGCTTTGCTCCCAAAAAGGACAATAACAAGATCTACGAACGTTTCCGAATTGCTTCTGACAAATTTTTTGATCGTAAACGCGAATTTTATAATCAGAATAAGGAAGAGCAGCAAACCAATCTTCAATTGAAAACTGATCTGTGCATTCAGGCTGAAGCACTGAAAGACAGCACCGACTGGAAAAAAACTGCGGATGAATTTATTAATATCCAGAAAGCATGGAAAGAAATCGGACCGGTTCCACGAAAGTTTTCTGATATCATTTGGAAACGTTTCCGTTCTGCCTGCGATTTTTTCTTCGAAAGCAAGTCCAAGCACTTTTCATCACTCGATGGCGAACAGTCGGATAACCTGAGAAGGAAACGTGCACTTTTGGAGGAAGTTAAACAATTCACCCTTACAGGTGATGACAATGCCGATCTGGACAAGTTGAAAGATTTTCAACGTCAGTTTACTGAGATAGGTCACGTTCCATTCAAAGACAAGGATTCTATTCAGAACGAATTCCGTGATGTG
The DNA here is from genome assembly GCA_037143155.1 of Bacteroidia bacterium. Lineage (GTDB taxonomy): Bacteria > Bacteroidota > Bacteroidia > Bacteroidales > Prolixibacteraceae > Aquipluma. Next base: position 6,270 of record JBAWZG010000053.1, on the reverse strand, counting down.
ATAAACCATCATTTTGATACGCTCAGGATCGACGAAAAGCGCCGGAACCTGATGAAATTCAAAAGTAAAGTTGCTACAAATACAACGACAGGCCGTGGTCAGAATAAAATGCGTTTTGAACGTGAAAAATACATGACCAAACTGAAACAAATGGAAACTGATCTGGCTTTGCTCGATAATAACATTGGTTTCTTTGCTAATACCAAGAATGCTTCAGCTTTAATTGAAGATGTCAATCAGAAGATTATCAATACCAAGGAAAAAATAGAATTTCTGAAAGAGAAAATCAGGATTATGGACGCTATGGAAGATGGCGATTAAGCTTACAGAAAACCCGCTGGTACGAAGCGGGTTTTTTGTTGTTACGCATTTGTTAATTTTTCCAACATCTTTTAGCAGTACGTTTTATTGATTAACTTTGCCCGCTTGTTAAGAACAATTAAAATCTAAAGTCTTGTCAGCAACCAGGTACATTTTTGTAACAGGAGGAGTCACTTCCTCACTTGGTAAAGGAATATTAGCTTCATCATTGGCTAAATTGCTTCAATCCAGAGGTTATTCTGTAACGATTCAGAAATTGGATCCCTACATCAATGTGGATCCGGGAACTTTAAATCCTTACGAACACGGAGAATGTTTTGTAACTGACGATGGTGCAGAAACTGATCTGGATCTTGGTCATTACGAACGTTTTCTGAATGTTCCGACTTCGCAGGCCAATAATGTCACCACAGGCAAAATATATCAGTCAGTCATTAACAAAGAGCGCAGGGGTGATTATCTCGGAAAGACGGTTCAAATTATTCCTCACATTACCGACGAAATTAAACGGCGAATTAAAGTACTGGGTTCGAAAGGTAAATACGAAATTGTAGTTACTGAAATCGGCGGAACAGTTGGCGATATTGAATCCTTACCATATATAGAAGCCGTTCGGCAAATGAAATGGGAGCTTGGCTCCAATGCACTGGTCATTCATTTAACGCTGGTGCCATATCTGGCAGCTTCCGGAGAACTGAAGACCAAACCAACCCAGCATTCGGTAAAAGCTCTGCTCGAAAATGGAGTTCAGCCAGATGTTTTGGTCCTTCGTACTGAACATGAACTGAATATTGGACTTCGCAAAAAAGTTGCCCTATTCTGCAATGTGGAAAGTGATGCGGTCATTCAATCGATCGATGTAGCAACCATATACGAAGTTCCGAACAAAATGCGCGAAGAACGGCTGGATGAAATCGTTTTACGCAAAATGGGTCTCCCGCTGAAAGACGATCCAAAAATGGATGATTGGAACAACTTTCTGAACAAACATAAAAATCCAACTTCGGAAATTGAAATTGGTTTAGTTGGAAAATACGTTGAATTAAAAGATGCCTACAAATCGATCGTGGAAGCATTGATTCATGCAGGAGCGATGAATTTATGCAATGTAAAACTCCGGTGGATTCATTCTGAAAAAATAACCGCTGAGAATGTTGATAAGAAGTTGGAAGGCCTGAAAGGAATCATTGTTGCGCCAGGATTTGGACATCGGGGAATTGAAGGAAAAATAATAGCAACCAAATTTGTCAGGGAAAATAACATTCCTTTCCTGGGAATTTGCCTGGGAATGCAGATCGCAGTGATTGAATTTGCCCGCAATATTTTAGGTCTTGTTGCGGCTGATTCAACCGAGATGAATGAAAAAACCGAATGTCCGGTAATCGACCTGATGGAAGAACAAAAAGGCATCACCGAAAAAGGCGGAACCATGCGTTTAGGTGCATACAAATGTCAGATTATTGACAAGAACTCCAATATTTACAGGGCTTACAACAAATCGGAGATTAAGGAAAGACACAGGCATCGTTATGAATTTAACGATCAGTATCTGAGCCAGTTTGAAGCTGCCGGAATGAAAGCCACCGGGCTGAATCCGGATACCAACCTGGTTGAAGTCATTGAAATTCCTTCTCACAAATGGTTTGTTGGTGTTCAGTTCCACCCCGAATACAGCAGTACAGTTTTAAAACCACATCCGTTGTTTGTTGCTTTTGTTAAAGCGTCACTCGGAAAATAATAAAGTTTATGGATAGAAATACGGTTATAGGTATCGCGCTTATTTTTTTGATACTTATTGGAGGTAGTTATTTAAATAAGCCATCGGAAAAACAGATCGAAGCTGCAAAGAAAGCGCAGGACTCGATTGAGATGGTTCGGATTGAACATGAAAAGTCTGATGCATTTTCCAAGCAAACGGAAACAGCTAAAACTTCGGTTGTGTCATCAGTTTCAGGAGATAGTACTTTTTCTCAGGCAGATCAGGCCCGGAAAGAAAAGTTTGGAGTATTCTCCGCTGCTTCAGTTGGAAAAGAAAAATTTTACACGGTTGAGAATAATCTGATCAAGGTGACTCTTTCAAATAAGGGAGGTCGGATTTATTCCGTAGAACTTAAAAATTACAAAACCTTTGAACAGAAACCTTTGATTTTGTTTGAAGGAAATACAAGTAAATTCGGGATGAATTTCTTTGCTCAGAACCGAAGCATCGAAACCGAATCATTCTATTTTACTCCTTCAGATTCAAGCGCAAGTTCAGTTTTGAGTGGCCCGGCGGTAAAAATCGGAAAGGAAGGGATTGAAAAATTCAATGAAACGATTCATGGTGATTCGAAGAGTGTGTCGATGAAATTAATGGCAGGCGAAGGAAAATACCTTGAGTATAAATACACACTGAAATACAACTCGTATCTGGTTGGTTTCGAAGTGAATACCAAAGGTTTGAACAATATCATTACGGCCAATTCAAATTACCTGAATTTCAACTGGAATATTGCGGTCCCACGCCAGGAAAGAGTCTCGAATATGGGTGAAGACAATTATTCCACGATCTACTACAAATATCAGGATGATGATGTGGAGAAAATATCTACCGGCAAATCCGGAGCCGAAAGTTTGCGTACCAAAACCAAATGGATCAGCTTTAAACAATTGTTTTTTGCTTCAACCCTGATTGCTGACGAGGCATTCCCAACGGTAGATATTAAAACCAATTTAACCAAGCTTGATCCGAAATATGTGGGTAATTTTAATGCTGACATTGCACTTCCTTACGAAGGAAAAGATTTGGAAAGTATTAAAATGAAATTCTTTTTTGGGCCAAGTCATTACAATACCCTGAAACAGTATGATTTTTCATTGGAGAAACAGATTAACCTGGGTTATGTCGTTGTTCGTCAGGTTAATCAATGGCTGATAATTCCAACTTTCAATTTTTTACGAAGGTTTATCGATAATTTTGGAATCATCATCTTGCTGCTTACCATTTTAATCAAGCTGCTGATTTTTCCATTCACCTACAAATCATACCATTCCCAGGCTAAAATGAAGGCCTTAAAGCCTGAAATTGATGAGATTAACGCGAAGTTTGGTAAGGACAAACCAATGGATAAGCAACAGGCTACCATGGCTTTGTATAAAAAGGCCGGAGTCAATCCGATGGGCGGATGTTTGCCGATGTTGTTCCAGTTCCCGGTATTGATTGCCATGTTCTTCTTTTTCCCGACATCCATCGAGTTGCGCCAGCAGAGTTTCTTGTGGGCAACCGATTTGTCAACCTTTGATTCCATCTGGAATTTGCCTTTTACAATTCCATTTTATGGCAATCATGTCAGTTTATTTTGTCTGCTGATGACGATTACCACCATCATTTCAACCTACATGAACTCACAGACTCAGAATACCGAAGCTATGCCGGGCATGAAACAAATGATGTACATTATGCCGGTCATGTTCCTGTTTATTCTGAATAGTTATGCTTCAGGTTTGAGCTATTATTATTTTCTGGCCAATGTATTCACGATCGGACAAATCTATATTTTCCGTATGATGATTGATGAAGATAAAATCCGGGCCCAAATCATGATCAATAAAAAGAAGGTTGTTGTCAAATCGAAATTCCAGCAGAAACTCGAAGAAATGTCAAAACAAAAAGGCATTCAACCCCGGAAATAAATCTCGAAAATATTCTACAAAAAATGCCGCTTTAAAGCGGCATTTTTTGTAACTTGTTGTTTGTAAACTAACAACAGAAAATATGTATCAGTACAAATCGATTATTCAAAAAGTGGTTGATGGTGATACGCTGGAAATTGCCATTGATCTTGGACTTGCCGTATGGATTCACGATGAAAGAATCCGCCTTTACGGAATCAATACTCCTGAAGTTTATGGAGTTAAAAAGGGTTCTCCGGAATGGGAGCTGGGCAATAAGGCTTCCAATTTTGTGAAATCTGTTTTAAAAGCAAAGGATGAAATTATCGTTGAAACCATAAAGGACAAAAAGGAAAAATACGGTCGTTATCTGGCTTTGGTCTATCTTCGGATTGATCCGGCGATTCTAACAGGTTTACCGGATATCAGGAGTATCGGCGATTATTATTGCCTGAACGATATCCTGGTTCGGAAAGGTTTGGCTGAAGTATATATGCTTTGAATCCCGGCATCAATGAAAAAGAAAACCTTCAATCCACAATTAAAGGGTTGGAGGTTCATTTTTATGGAATTCCAGATAATTAACTTTTAGTAACCTGTAATCCGGTATTGGAAACGTTGAAGTCCACCAGTCTGGCCCGGTTGTTTATTGGATTGGCCGCTAATTCCTGTTTAATATGTGCGACTGCTTCTACATCGTTTGCAATAATGAACATGAAACCTCCGCCTCCCGCACCTAAAAGTTTATAACCGATCGACCAGGGTGAAATGAGATCAATGATTTTTTGAATTTCAGGAGTATTGGTTCCTTTATCCATTTTCTGATTCAGTTGCCAGCTGTGAAGTATATTTTTTCCAAATCCGGTAAAGTCTTTCTCTGAAATTGTCCGGCTTGTATTCTCAGCATGAATTTTTAATTCTTCGAGTATCGCGAGATGTTCGGATGAATTGAGGAACATTCCTCTAACAATATCAGCCAGTATACTTTTGGCCACACGGGTAATTCCGGTGTAATACAGCAACATCCGGTTTTTATAAACAGGATCGGTGAACAATATTTCCGGAAGCCATTTGATGACCGGACTTTGCAGTTTACCAGGATTAGTTTCCAGAAGTTTAATTCCTTCCAGAATTCCGCCAAACTGATCCTGCCAGCCTCCGCCTGTAGTTAATAATTGTTCGAGAGCCAGTGTTCTTCTGCCGGTTTCTGTTTTATCCCATCCAAGGCCACAAACCTCCGAAAGTGTACCCAGGACAGTTGCTGCCAGAATGGAACTTATTCCCAATCCTGAACCTTTGGGTACAGCTGAAAGGATTGATATTTCCAGCCCGCCACCTGCCTCGGTAAGTTGTTTTTGAAGTGAGGAATATTTTCGTTGAGCGAATTCAGGAATAAACCCGGCAAGCGCAAGTGCTGCTTTTGGAATAGCGAATGGCGAACCGATATTGTGAAATGCCTGTAATTCTTCAAACGAAGTGATGGTTTCCTGTGCACCCAGATCGATTGAACGGATAATAAACTCCGGTTTTTCAGAGCCTTTGATGTAGCAATGCAAAGGTGGCTGTCCATTCAGTTCAACGGCCATATTCACCACTTTTCCACCGTACAGAAAGCAATAGGGTGGGGTGTCGGTCCATCCTCCGGCCAGATCGAGCCTTACCGGACTGCGGCCCCAGGCAATCTGATCTGAAAGCAGCTGAATCTTCGGATCAACCAAATGATGGTGAAAGTGTTCGAGAACTGAGTCGCGCAGAAAGTCGAATGCTGTTTTTTCTTCCTGAAGCCATGCATTTCCTCTTCTTCGTTCAACAGAAGCACGAAACATATGGAAATGTATGGGTAGCCAACCTGAATTTTTTTCAAGGGCAACTTCAGGCAGATCCAGTTTGTAATCTATAAAATCGCTTGCCAGTTTTTCCAGATCCAACTGATAAAAAACTGAATTGGAATAATTGGCAGCTATTGCTGGAATGGCTTTCAGCCGGTGCTGACAACTCTGTTCTTCAAGTAAAGGAATATTACAGACCATCCCAATTTTTTCGGCACTCAGACGAGGCGAATTTAACCAGAGTCTGGTAAATTCAGGCTCAGTCTTAGGTTCAGGCTCAATCAGCCATTGCAGTAACATATCACTGACACCTACTTTTTTAAAGACAAGGAAAAGGGGCAGATGCTGAATATCGGTATCTTCATTCAGTTCTATGAAAGCTTCTGACAAATTACGTTTCCGGAGCCATTCCAGCAAGGGAATCTCCATGAATCGCGTACTTTCACTATTCAATTTTCCCCTGAAAGAA
>JBAWZG010000052.1:0-21583 GCA_037143155.1 Bacteroidia bacterium | reverse complement strand
CACATCTGATTTTTGGATGCGCCTTTTATCATTCTTCCATTCTTGTTTCCTGGCTTAATACCGGGGCTATTCATTTTTGACTCCTCAGGAGTCATGATTGTTCATCAATACACAAATCGTTGAAATCTTCCGTAACCAAGCTCCCTTCCCTGTTTGGGGAAGGGCTGGGGATGGGGCCTTACATTTATTTCACCAAAATCCTCACCGGCCCGATCAATCCTGATTTCAATAATTCGGAATCCTTTTCATAGAATTTTCGGGTCGTAAATGTATATCTACCTGAAGTGCGGGGCTGGTTCTTAAGCAACCATTTGGGCCACTGGTTGTTTTTCACGCCATCGTCCGGAAGCCGTTCATCTCCGATCAAACGGTTGGGCCACAAGTTCGCCACTTCAATGTCGATTTGGTTTTCACCGGAATGCACTGCATCCGAAATTTCGACTTGAAAAGGAGCGGTCCAGACCACTCCCAAATCTTTCCCATTCACCCACACCCGAGCCAGATTATAAACTTCGCCCAAATCGAGAAAGAGTTCTGAATTCTTATTGGAGACAAGTTTTTCAGGAAGCTGAATAGTATTGCGGTACACCGCGATTCCCGAATAATACCTGATGCCGTCTTCCGGTCTTTTGGTCCAATCTTCCAACTGAGTGAAGGTGACATTTTTCGGGCCGCCCCAATTCGGATCGAATGAAACAATCCACGGATTTTTCACTTCCGCAACTATTGAAGCCTGAGAAAAATTTTTCGCACCAGTTTGTTTTTTCTCTTCCTTGCTGAAAACTATAAAATAGCTCTGGTAAGATTCGAATTGCAATGTGATTTGAACTTTTCCTTTTTGAATCTTGTATTCAGGAAGTGCACGGATTTCGCCTGTCAGCGGATCCCACAACTCCGGTGTCTCATCGCTGACCCGAAACATGCAAAGTGAATTCACCGGCTCATTGGTTTTGTTGGAAACGAAATAAATATCCAAATCCTTCGCTGTACGGTGAGTATAACGAATGGACCCATTGGATTCAAAATCCTGCTGAACGTCCATTTCTTTCAGCAATTTGGCGGTACTGTCATAGCTTGGATAAAGTTCCGGAAGTTTGATGTTTGAAAAAACTCCTCCCCAGACAATCTTTCCTTTTCCAACCTGGCGTTCGGTAACTTCAGCCGGACGTTCGAGTGTACCCCAAATCGCTTTTGCTTTTGCTTCAAGCTCATGATCACATTCAGGGTAATTGACCAGACTGGGCGATTTACGAGGTGGATTTCCAACGATGATTGCTCCGGCGTTTACGAGCGATTCAATTTGACTGAGCAATTCAGGAGTCATGGTTGGTGAGGCTGGAAGTACGAGTAACCGGTAACTTGCTCCGGAAGGAAAAACGATCTGGTTATCGCTTACCCGGGCGGTTTTTAACTGCGAAGGTGAACATCCGTCGAAATTATATCCTTTCCGGTCGGGAAGCCAATCTTCTCCGGAAAGTGCGGATGCTGGTGCACGAAATACATGAGGAGCACCTTCAGGTGTCAGGTAAAGAATATCAGCTACCGTCCTTCCCTGGCGTAAAATAGACGAACAACGGGTAATGTATTTGTGATAACCGTCTGCCATTGGCCACCAGGTTTGGTTCCGGTCCCAGTGAACGCCATACGGTCCCATGGTCATTCCCGGTTTCAGCGAATCATTGAGACATTGGTGTTGAAAAGTATGGTAGACAAACCGGTTGATTCCGGCAGCAAAAGCCCAGTCACCCTGATTTTTCATCGACCCCGGATTCTGTTTCCAGTCTTCCTTGTGAGCCGTAAAAGCTTCGGCGGCAACAACCGGATTGCCATCAATATGAGCGATTGAAGCGGCCTGAATGCAGCTGAATGAAGAATTAAACCCATAATCTTTGCTCCAAAATTCGCACATCGGAACATCGGCCACAGCACCCAGTTCCATGTCGGCTGTCGGGTTCATGTCGTATGGCTCTATGGAAAAACCCAGATTAAATTTTTGCCCATATTTTTTCAGGTGAATGGCATGGTTTTCAATCATCAGTTCCTGAGAAGTTTGTCGCAAGTCCCATAAAAAGCGTTCACTTTTTTCCACACTTTCAACAACCAATCCTGAATAAACCGGATAATACGGAAGCAGATCGTAGCCCCGGCGCTTTTTAAATTCTTCCCTGAACCGCGGAGTCCAGTTCTGCGCTCCCATTTCCCAGCTATCCATGTGAAGCATTTTCAGTCCACCTTGTAAATTTTTGTCCGGTATACCAATTTTCTGAAACAGTTTTCCGGTGAAATTTGCCAAATGAGCATTGATAGCGGTGGTATCCATTTTATCAGCTTCAAAACCAAGCCCGGGCATGGGTGCCGGACGGGTAACCGCTCCGTTGTTACGGCTACCGAACCTCAGGATGGTCCACTTTCCTGCGGGAACTTTCCAGTTCAGGGTACCATCCGGTGAGAGAAAACGGGTCACATCAATGATCTGATCCGGTGAAATAGCTGTTCCTTTTGCGGGTTCGGCATAGTTTGTCTGCGTTGGCAAAAATTGTTTGACTCCCACCTTGGAAGTATACGGTTCGCGGTAAAAGAGCGCTTTCTCGTCGATATCCGGGATTTTAAAATCGGAAGCCGGAGTTGGAAATGCAAGCACTTCAACGTCTTCGTAATAATCCATCCATCTTTTCCGGAGTTCCGGAGTAAACCCACCTTCACCAAAATAGGGTTTTCGTGGTTCGGGTTTGGGAAGTACTATCTTTTCTTTACTGTTACCTGAAACCTGAATACTGCTCGAAACCAAATGCTGCATCGACTCTTTGCCCGATACCCAGGGACCGCCACTTCCCGACCATCCCGGACCTACGCCCAGCGTAATTGCAATTCCCAAACGCTCGGCTTCGCGGACGGCATGCTTAAATAAATCCTGCCACTGCTCGCTCAGGAAATCGACCGGACCGCGCGGAACACCCACATTTACCTCCAAAAATATCAGGTTGCCAATCCCGGCTTTTTTCATGGATTCCAGATCTTTCGTCATGCCTTCCTTCGACATGTTTCCATCCATGAAATACCAGTAAACACCCGGACGTGCGGCATCGGGAGGATTCAGAAAATCATTTTTCAGTCTGGTAATTTCCGGTTTCTCACCTTCCGGAAAATTAAAACAGACCAAGGTCAAACTGAGAATTGACAGCAGAACGGGAAGTAGCATTTTCAATCGTTTCATAAGCTGAATATAAGTTTTATTGAAACCATTTCATCAATTCGTTTGCAATAAGTTCGTGACCCAATTCATTGGGATGATTGACCTGAGCCATGTATTTGCTGAGTTGCTCTTTCTCCGGATACAGGAATTCGAAAGCCTGGTAACTGTCAACCAGTCCCACCTGATTTTCCCTGGCTATTTTCCGGATCTGATCAGCATGTTTTTTCAGTTCATTCTCCGGATCGGCATAATTGACACTTTGATCAGGAGACGGTGTAAGCAGAATCACTTTGATTCCATGATCCTTTGCCTGTTTAATCATCTGATTCCATGCGAGGTAAGCTTTCTCCAAACCGCAACTACGATCATTCAGAGCATAATCAATGAGGATCAAATCAGGTTTATGAATCAGAACATCCTGTGCAAATCGTTCTGCTCCCTGAACCGAATTCTCACCACCGATAGCAGTCACTATAATATTCACCACGGCAAGCGGATAAATTGCCTTTAATTTTTTTAGGAACAAATTCGGGTATGCTCCGAGTGTGTTGACTTGCGGTGTTTTGAAATATCCCGCCGGAACACTGTGACCATGAAAGACCATGCTGATGGTCCGGTTTTTTGGCCATTCTTTCTGCATTTCTGATTTCAGGCCGGATAAATAATTAGCTGGATCGGCGATCGTTTGAGCCTGAGTCCAAAAAGTGCAAAGTAGAATCGGTATAAAAAGCAAATTTTTCATTCTGAGTTAGGTCTAATAACTGATTTTCATGGATCTTGATCAGTTGAATTGAAATTAATGAACCGATATTTATTTGGGAATAGATAATGGCAATTCAAGCCAGGCCAGACCAACGCTTCTCCGCATATGGCTGGTGCTGTTTTCACCAGGAGCGTCATAGAAAACGGCTAATCGACTGCCAATTGCCAGTACAGATGGCAAACCGACACACTTCTTTGACCAGGTGCAATTCTGTCCATCCAAAACAACGGCCTTATTTTCAGGATTCCATTGGTTCGGATCTTTGGTCCAGTAAACCCAAACAGCATCGGTATATTCATCCTGATCAATGCCAATATGGTTGGTAAAGAGAAACCATGTTTGATTGCTTTTTTCGTAGTAAACCGATGAGTTTTCAACCTGTTCCTCAATGGGTACAATCGGATGCGGATCGATCGTCCATGCACCGTCCAGGTTTTTGGTTCGTGCAATACCCAGAGTCCTTTGAACACAGGGATTCCCAACCTTTCGGTCTGTTGCGCTGAAAAACTGGAGATACTCACCCTTGTACCTGATTACGTTACCCGGACTGGCAATCACAGAATAGTATGTATCCGGTTTTGGACGAAATGGCATAACTTCCTTTTGCTTGATCCATGGTCCTGCAGGGTTCTTCGACCTGGCTTTCATGGTTAAATATGGGAATGACGGAATCAAATCAGGAGCAGGTGATGTATGAGGTGTTCCGAGGTAGAACATATGCCAATCCTTCCCATCGAAGTAGGTTACTCCGTATGAGGCGGACTTTGAGTCATCTTCAGTTGGTGTACCAAAGTCAAGAATCGGACCTTTTTTCTCCCAGTTCAACAGATCTTTGCTCACCGCAAGGCAACTCAGCCATCCTTTGGTTCCAGCCCCGTCGTAATGCATGTAATAAGTACCGTCAGCCTCAAATGCCCATACATCGCGGGCACCAAGATAATCGCAACTATCCGGTCCGTTGCCATATCGAAGAACAATTCCCTGATCTTTGGCATCCATTCTCAATGTGGTGAATGGCCGGCCATCTTTGTATTTCTGCGATTTTGCTGATAATCCGGTTAGGATAAGGATCAGTGAAAACAGTACAATTTTCGAATGCATATGTTTGTAATTTTTGGTTCACTATCTGATGGTTACTTCATTTTTTGAGACCGGTCCATTTACGTCCGAAATGAGGTTTAAGCTTTGTTCAGCTTCATCTCGCGGACTTTCAATGTATTTGATCCCTTTACCCAGGGCGACACTCCTTCGTCGTTTGCCCTGGGCTATTGTTATAAAACCCTTTCAGGGTTGGAAACAATTACTATCAATGACATTCAACAGCATCACAACTTTTACGTTTTTGGGGCTGTGTAAATTAAATGACTATTAATGTCCAATTCAATTTTCTACCGAAAAGGAATATTTTCCAGAGCCGACTTTCAGGATTTTTCGTCCGCTTTCTTCGCCGATAACCAGAATATCTTTTACTTTGGAAATTTCTTTCCCATCTTCTTTTATTACTGATCCGGAATTAACTGGAATGTAAATCAGCGCCGATGAATTAGCAGGAATGGCCACATTCATCTTTACTGAAGTTCCTGACTTTTCCCATTCTGAGCGGATTTCGCCATAGGATGACTGGTAACTTGCTTTTGCCCAGGTCAGATCGCCCACCATTTCGGGTTTGATCACAATTTCTTTGTAAGCCACCGATTTTTCGGTCTGACTGATTCCACCTAATCCGGCATAAAACCAGTCCATCAAATGACCCAGCATCAGGTGATTGTTCGACACATTTTCCAATGCCGGCCACGATTCGGTTAATGCCGTGGCACCTTTTTTCAGTTGAAAACCGTATCCGGGAACATCATCGCGGGCATTCATTTCATAGAGCAACTGTGATTTTCCACCGTTTGTCAAAGCCTCCACCAAATAGCGGAACCCGACATCGCCTGCCGTCAAAGGTTTTCCCTGTGCTCGAATTGAATCTTCGAGGTTTTGCATTACTTTGGTTTTGTATTGCTCATCAACCAGGCCGACACACCACGGCATTGCCATAGCTGTTTGGCTTCCGGTTGAAATTACCCCAGTTTTGGAATTAAAAAATTTAGCATTGAAAGCAGTTTTTATTTCACCGGCCCACGCCGTAAGCCGCTTTTGCTCATCGCTCTTTTTCAGAACAGCGGCCATTTCTGACAACAATTTCACATCGTAATAATAGATAGAAGTTGCAGTAAGTGCTCTTGGTGTCAACTGCGCTTCGCCGGGTTGTTTCGGTCCGTAGTCGAACCAATCGCCCAACCCGTGCGACACAATGTGATGATCGGATTTACTTTTCAGGTATTCGGCGTAACGAACCATCATCGGCCAGGCTTTTTCCATCACCGAAACATCGCCGTACCATTTATAAATCAACCAGGGCAGAATTACAGAGGCGCTTCCCCATTCGGGCGAATCGCGAAAACCGCCACCAAATGGAACATATTCAGGAGCAATATCAGGGACCAAACCATCCGGTAGTTGGGCTTCTATCATATCGTTCACCTGTTTGCTGTAAAGTTGATAGATGTCGAAATTGAAATGAACCGAACTGCCCATCAGGAATGTTTGCTCGAGCCAGCCCAGTTTTTCGCGGTGCGGGCAATCAGTGAGCACACTTTGAAGATTGCTTTTTATTCCCCAATTGATGAGGTTAAATGTGCGGTTGAACAAATCGTTGGAACAGGAAAAAGTTCCGGCCGATGGCGATGAATTCCTGTTATGCAACAGTTTCAGATCGAGAATTTGTGCGGTTTCTCCGGTGGACTTTTCAGAATCGGGAACTGCGCCTTCAACTTTCACATAGCGAAATCCATAATAGGTAAATCGCGGACACCAAGTTTCTTCTCCATCGCCCTTCAGTATGTATGAAAAAGAATAAGGTGAACCCGATGCTGACTGATTGGGCTGAAAATCTTTGGTAATTAATTCCGATGGGATCAGACGAACCACCTGCCCTTTTTTGCCTTTCACTTTCAGCTCAACTATTCCGGAAGCGTTTTGGGCAAAATCATAGAGATAATTTCCATCGTTGAGTTTCCTGATTGTTTTTGCTGAAAAGATTTCCTTGATTTCAAGCGGAAAATCCTTCTCTTCGGTTAATTTTCCGGAAGGAACTGTCATCAAAACCGCATTCCTCCAGGCAGAATCGTTGAAGTTGGCCTGATTCCAACCGGGTTGTTCCAGCCGGGAATCGTAATCTTCTCCGCCATAAATACTGGTGAAAGTAATGGGTGATGGCGAGGTTTTCCAGTCGGTACCGGTCACCAGAATTTGTTCTGTTCCGTCAGTAAAACGAACACGAAGCCGGGCAATCAGTTTGGGATTTCCCCAGGCAATGACCAATTTGCGGTAACGTTCGCGGTTGATGTTGTAAAATCCATTTCCGACCATTGCACCAATTGCATTTTTGCCGCTGTGCAGCATTCCGGTCACATCATACGAATTATAAAAAACCGTTTTGTCGTAGTTGGTCCAGCCGGGACTTAAAAACGCATTTCCGACTTTGTGCCCGTTGAGCATGGCCTCATACTGACCCAGCCCGGAAATGTATAAAGTCGCATCTTTGATCTTTTTAGCTACCTCGAACTCCTTACGAAAAAGCGGAATCACGGGGCGATCGACACAAATTTCTCCTAATTTATTGCCATCTCCATGCACTCCGGGAACCATTTGCTTTTCGGCAGGCATATCTTCGTAGCCAATCCACTGCGCATTTTCCCAGTCGGATTCCTGAAAAAGTCCGGTTTTCAGGCTGGCCGGATCGCTCCATTCCGATTCCTGATGATCCTGATTCCAGATTTTAACTTTCCAGAAATAAGTCTGTGCGGACTTTAGGACAAATGCGCCTGCTACCAAAACCGATTGACCGGAGTTTATTTTTCCTGAATCCCATACATTCCCTTTCAAAGCATTTAAATCATCCGGATTATCGGTGACCAAAATTCGGTAAGCCGTTTGAGACTGGCTCCGCTGTCCGGAATTCATTTGCCAGGTAAATTGAGAACTCATTTGTCCTGCAATTTTCGGATTTTCACAGGTATAGGCTTTCAGGTATTTTGCTGAAAATGCTGCATTCCCCTTGATAAAAGACAAACTAAGCAGCAAAATTAAAATCGAAGTCAAAATGGAATAGCGTCTCATGATTCAGTTGTTATAGTTTTTTTTAGCCTGTTGGCAATTGCCCGATGGTCCGGATTCAATCAGATTCCGGATCGAGCAAGTTAATGATTAATTAATTTGCTGAATATTGGAAAAATGACCGAAAGACATGGTTTTTTGACCCTTCGGAACGATGATTCCGGCTGCACAAAACTCACTTAATCGCTAAAAAATCACATACATTGGCCAGCACCTTTTCTGAAAGCCGGGATTGAGCCTCCAACGTAAAACCTGATGAAGGGCCGGAAATCACGATATTCGGATACTTCGAAAACTCTTCGGAATATGCTCCGATTCCCGGTCCGTCGAAAATGGCAAACGAAGTCGGATCGCCGGAAATCCAGTCGAGAAAAGCTTCCTTATCGAAAGTCAGTCCGATTGAAGTATTCACCAATATGGAATTCGGTTTTTTGTGCCTGAATTCCTCAAGGCCCAGCACATTCGAATTCTTGGGTAAATGTGTGCTGACGATGTCACAGGTTTCCAGCAAATCATTCAGCGGCAAATAATTAAATCCCTCTGACTCCAAATCCGGTTTGCGGCTCCGGTTGAAATAAAACACCTTCATTCCGAAATGTTTCGAAGTACGCGCAACCATTGTTCCCAAAGTTCCCATTCCAATGATTCCCATGGTTTTTCCGCGCAATTCGCGGTTTTCAGCTTGCCAGCTTTGCGCACCAAGACCTTTCATCAAATAAATCAGTTCGGCAAAAATGAATTCAAGCGTTCCATCGTCGCCGTAATCGCGGACTCCTTTAACCACAATTCCCTGTTTCCGGGCTTGCAGAATGTCCACATTGGCAGATTTTTCGTCGTACAAACTGCAGCACATCCCGATGTATTTCAGGTTTGGTGAAGCCTGAATGACATCAGCATTCACTTTGGTGTGCCAACTCACCAGAACACAATCTGAATCGCCAATCCGTTTCAAGATTTCGGCTTCTGTATCCGGATAATCTTTGTAAATAACGACCGGCTCTTTGGAAAGCAGGGTGATTTGTTCCATGACCGGACTTGTCAGGCCGCATGAATCGATGAGTGTTATTTTTTGAAATGTCATTTTCTAAAGTTTTATTTTCCAACCAATTCCGGATCGCGGCCACGCAAGGCCGTCCATTTTTCGTCAATGGCAACCTGAGTAACCGGCCGCAATCCGATTAATCCAAGTGCATCCCAAACAGTATTGCGATTCAGATTGTATCTGATCTTTCCCGAGCTTTTCGGATAACAGGCCCAAAACAGGCAATCGTGTTTTCCGGCTTTAGCAACAATTTGCAATAAAGTTTCCATTTCGGCCTGCGACTTAGCGAATACCTGAACGAAATCGTATTTCCCGAGTTTGGAATCATCGGGAACGGTCTCAAATTTACTACCTTCCAGAATTGACAAATATTCTTCCGGAGCATTTACGATCAGGTTTTCACCCGAAATTCCAAATTTTAGTTTCTTGAAAATTGATTCTTTATCCATTTCAATTCTTTATGAGGCATTTTCAATTGTCAAAATATTAGCGAACCTCGTCACCCCGAATTTGTTTCTTGGTCTGACAAACAGGCTGTTGCGATCCTGAAACAAGTTCAGGATGACGGGATAGATGACTTTTGAAACAACCTTATCATTTTCAATATCCTTTATAAACTGCATTCATCACATTCAACGTCTGTGGAATCCAGACCCGGTAGCGTGAATCGGGACTCCAGGTATTTCCGGCCGAAGCAAAATCGCAGAAATGAATCTGCCGTGGATTGCGGGAATCGCCTTCCAGATCGGTTCCCAAAACCAAAGGAGCGGTAAATGCCATCCATACATGTTCCGGCTTTTCATCCGAAGGAAGTAGTTCAACCACATTGGCTTGGTTTTGTACGACGGCTGTTTCATCCACAAATCCATCGCCAAAACGCGAGTCGCGCGCCAAAAGAACCGGGCCGCGCAGAAGCGCCTGATGACCGTTAAGTGTGATCATCCGGCCGGACATATCAAGATTCAGAACTACCCGATCATCTTTTTTCCACTCACGTTTTATTTTGCAATAAGTTCCGATATGAATTCCTTCCACCGGGCTGCCATTTACCGAAATTGAAGTTTGATTACTCCATTCAGGAATGCGAAGGGAAAGTGTATAAATCTCCGGCTTATCGGGTTGAATGCTGATTTCAACCTGACCGGATTCAGGATAAGTTGTCGTCTGGCTGAGTGTCACTTTGTTTTTAGGATTGAGCTGAATGGATGCCGATGACTGGCTGTACAAATTTATGAAAATTTCGTTTCCGGAAGTCATCAGAGCCATTTTGGGTATCAGGGTAAAAGCGCGCGGACCATTCGCATTGCAGCAGTTGATATGCATTCCGCATTGCTGTTCGCCTTCATGGCGCATCCCTTCCAACGGACTGTATTTGGCAATTTGCGAACCGTCGAATTTCATGGAAGCCATCAATGCATTGTACACCGACTTTTCAATCTGATCGGCATATTTCGGATTTCCGGTCAGGCGCAGCAGGTTGTTGCACAATTTAATCCAGGTGAAAGTCACGCAGGTTTCCATGGTATGGTAGGTCGGATCGGTCTGCCTTTGGCTACCATGGTAAAAGCATTCAAAAGCTGTTCCTGAACCAGCCACATTAATTTCAGTTTCGATGATGTTCTGAACAGCCATTTCCGCCGATTTCAGGTAAGTTGGTTCGCCGGTAATCCGGTAAAGTTCGAGCAAACCTTCGTAGCACGACATCATTTCATAGGCTTTTTGGCCGTTGTCCCAAGACCACCAATTGAGCGGTTTCGGAAAACGATCGGCAACAGCCACTCCTTCGGCAGCTTTACTGATCAGTTTCGGACCATCGACAGTTTCCCATTGATCGACAATATATTTGGCAAAATCGAGGTAGCGCTTTTCATCGGTATGGCGGTAAAGCAGAACCATTGGTTCGAGTATTGAACTGCTCGGCATTCCGCGGAAATTGCCGGTTTTCACAATGTTGGCATTATCGGGTCCAACCTGTGTTAGCAAGTTATCGGCCAGTATTTTCGCAGCCCATAGCGCGTTTTGATCGGCCGAAATGTCGAAATAAGCCAGCAAACCGAGCAAAGTATATTTCCGGCCCCAGATATCCCAGTTCTTCAACTGCGCTTCCGGAGCATAATTCCCGATGTAACCATCCGGAGTTTGGGTTTCCAGTAATCCTGAAACGGCTTTTTGAATAATTTTCAGCAATTCAGGATCGTGATTGTATTCGTAAGCAGCAATAGCCGAAAGGATCCATTTACCCCAGAATTCGGTTTGCCAAAGGTTTTTTTCAGTTCGGGTTTTAAATGGTTCAATCAGTTGAGAAACATCCTCCTTTTTGATGCGCTGATTAATGCACAGGTCAATCTTTTCACCCAGATAGCCGTAAATCTGAATATTGGCCGGAATCCACGCCTCCAATACATCCGGTTTTAGGGAAGTGGATTTGGATTGTGCCAGACAGAAATAAGGAAAAAGGAAAAAGGAAAAAATCAGAAATCTTTTCATTGGATTTGGTTTTGGTTGAATGGTGATTTGACTCCGAGTGCGACTCAAAGTCGCGCCCGGAGCAGCAAAAGCTGACCAAATGTACAGAAATTGAAATAACCATAGATTGCATTCAGCAAAATTCAATTTGCAAGGCTTTGTGTCGGCTCCGAAAACCCGGGAATCTTTGGGCATTTGCGGTAAAAAACGTTCGGATTGAACTCTTTCTTTAATTTACCGTATTAAAAAATAGAAATAAAAGTGTTACCTTTAAGAATGATGGATTGAAATGGTATTCTATCACGAAAATTCTTCTCTTCATGAAAAAATATCCCATCCCGGCTCCCATAAGCTATAGCCAACAGACAGAAGATTTGTTGAGAAAGAATGTAGCAAAGTCAATTGCCCAACTCACTGAAGCAGAAATTCATAAACTTCTTCAAGACATAGAGCGAAGCAAGGTAGAGCTCAAATTACAGAACGAGGAACTTAAACAGGCAAAAGAACAGGCCACAATTGCAGCCAACAAATACATCGAACTTTACGATTTTGCGCCCACAGGTTATTTTGCACTTACAAAAAATGGCGAAATTACAGAGCTTAACCATGCAGGGGCCAGAATGCTGGGTAATAACCGGTCGAAGTTTTTAAACAAGAGTTTTGGGCTATTTGTTTCCAAAGAATCAAAACCAATTTTCAATCACTTTCTTGAAAAAGTATTCAGCAGCAATGTCAATGAACCCTGCAAGGCAACCTTGTCAACCGACGGCAATCCTCTTATGTATCTTCAACTAAACGGTATACATTCCCAAACTGAAGAGCTTTGCTTTGTAACAGCAGTTAACATTACCGAGAGTATGCTGGCCGAAGAAAAATTTCTGGTGGAGCAGGCTTTTCGAAATTCCATCGAATCTGCTTTATTCAGTGGAATTGCCATTGTTGACGACGAAGGTTGTCAAACGTATGTCAATCCTTATTTCTGTAAGCTATTTGGTTTCTCTGCCGAAGAACTGACAGGGAAAACCACACCTTTTGTGTATTGGCCGGCTGACCAACTCCAGGCTATCGGTGAAGCATTTCAGCTTACCCTTGCTAATAAGGCACCAACAAAAGGATTTGAATTGGAATTTATGCGCAAAGATGGCATTCGTATTCCTGTAAACGTGATCATTTCACCTTTTAACGATGGAAGGAAAAGAATCGGGTGGTTGGCAAATGTGGTAGATATCACCGAACGCAAACATGCGGAAGAGGCACTGCGAGCTGCAAATTCGTATAACCGGCGATTGATCGAAGCCAGTATTGATCCGCTGGTAACTATCGGAAGTGATGGAAAAATTTCTGATGTTAACTCATCGACAGAACAAGTCACCGGCTTCAGTCGGACGGAATTAATCGGCACGGATTTCGCTGATTATTTCACCGAACCGGAAAAAGCAAAATCCGGATATCAGCAGGTGTTTGCCAATGGTTCGGTTCACGATTACCCACTCGAAATCATGAATCGCAATGGGAATATCACTCCCGTTCTCTTCAATGCCACCATCTATAAAGATGAAAATGGGATCTCTACCGGCGTCTTTGCCGCTGCCCGGGATATCACCGAACGCATTCAGGCAGAAAAAGCAATACAAACTGAAAGGAGGAACCTACAGTCAGTATTCGAATCATCGCCTGTACCATTGCTGGTTATTGACAAAACGACCAATATTACCATGGTCAACCAGGCTGCAATAAAATTTTGCGGGGGTACTGCATCAGAGATTCTTCAGCACCGGCCCGGAAATGCATTGCATTGTGTTCACAGCAGCAAGGATCCGCGCGGTTGCGGCTTTGCCGATGACTGTAAACTTTGCATTGTTCGCAACTCTATTGAACGTTTGATTGCTGAAGGAGGATCTCTTGATGCGGCAGATATTGAGCTTGAGCTTTACCGGAATGGAAAGTCACGAAAAGTTTGGATGACAGTAGGTGTTGAACCACTGCTGATCAATGGAAAGGATCATTGGTGTATTGCAATGAGCGATATCACTGAACGCAAAGAGTTTGAATTAGCCTTGAAGTTGAGTAAAAAAATGCTTTCTGAAACAGAGTTAATCGGAAAAGTCGGCGGCTGGGAGTTTAACATTGATACCATGGAACAGACCTGGACCGATGAAATTTATAATATCCACGAAGTTGATTTCAATTTCAATCCGAATGTTGAAAATGGAATTAATTTTTACACGGCAGAATCCCGTCCTTTAGTTGAATTAGCCGTTCAAAAGGTGATCGAACTTCAGGAATCCTTTGATTTGGAGCTGGAAATCATCACAGCAAAAGGAAATCTGAAGAGCGTTCATGTCATAGGAAAAGCAGATTTGGATTACCGCAGAGTTTATGGATTCTTTCAGGATATTACCGATCGCAAGCTTGCAGACCAGCTGATCAAACAAAAGAATGAAGAATTGCAAAGACTGAATGCAGCCAAAGATAAATTTTTCTCTATCATTGCCCACGACCTTAGAAGTCCATTTAACGGCATTTTAGGATTTAGTAATATTCTGGTTGACCAGATTCAGGAAAAAAACTTTGAAGGTATTGAAGAATATGCCTTGTTAGTTCAGAAATCAGCTCAGCGTGCTTTTTCATTACTTCTAAATTTATTGGAATGGTCACGTTCACAAACCGGCATGGTAAAGTTTTCTCCTCAATATGTTGAAATTGGCATAATGATTAGGGATGTTGTTAATTTGTTTGTTGACATAGCCCATCAAAAGAGAGTCGAGCTGTCGATAGAACTACCTTCAAAAGTTATTGCTTTTGGGGATAAAGACATGCTAAACACCATATTGAGAAATCTGGTTTCAAATGCAATTAAATTCTCGCACCCAGGCGGTACGGTAATTATTTCTGCTGTAGTGCAACCAACCGAATTAACGATTTCAGTATGCGACACCGGAGTTGGCATATCAAAAGCAAGAATTGACAAATTATTCCAGATCGACCAAAGTAAATCTACAATCGGAACACAGAATGAGCAGGGAACAGGTCTGGGACTGATCCTTTGCAAAGAATTTGTTGAAAAACATCTTGGTAAAATTTGGGTTGAAAGTGAAGTTGAAAACCTCCCCGCCGGCAAAACTGGAGGAAGTACAATCTATTTTACCATTCCATTGCCGGCTAATCTCAAGACAGAAAACCGAATCCCGCAGAAAAATTAATTCCAGATGAACAAGTTAAAAATACTAATCGTTGAGGACGACGAAATATCGAGAGATTTGCTTCGCATACAAGTCAGAATGTATGGAAAAGAAATATTGCAAGCCTCTACCGGAGTTGAAGCCATTGAAATTTGCCGCCTGAATCGTGATATTGATTTGGTTCTGATGGATATTCAACTGCACGAAATGGATGGTTTTGAAGCTACACAATTTATCCGGGAATTTGATAAAAATGTAGTCATTATTGCACAAACAGCCTTTGGATATAATGGTGAAATGGAAAATGCAATCGCTGCTGGCTGCACTGATTATATTGCAAAGCCAATTATGAAAGCTCAGTTGATGGAATTGATTCAAAAATATTTTAGAAAATAAGAACTCGTTTGAAAATTGCGGGGCATTCAACTTTGCAGAAAATATGCATGTTCAGCGGTTAGTGTATTCATTCATGCTTGTCTCAAGCGGGCATGCCCGCCTCATAAAGTATTACTCCGCGATTAGTGATTTCCTTTGAAAACACACTGCCAAGTTCGATGAATTTTTCGTAAGCAGCCATGGTGTAGATAACTAAATCGATTGGAATAAAACTTCGTAGATGTTTTATAAATTGATTATACAGCAGGTAAAGATCCACCCTTTCCCGATGAGTTGACGGTAATGTTTCAAGAGGAACAACAATCATCAAATCAATGTCGCTCTCCGCAGTTGGATTACCATATGCATACGACCCAAAAAGAATTACCCGCACAACTCCTTGCTGCTTATATATTTCTGCTATTTCTGAAATGATTTTCTGAATATCCATGTCCACGACTGGTTTATACAAATCTAAAGAAAAAAGTTCTGACTTCCGTTATTGAAATACTGATTTAGTGATTTCGAGTCACCCCGTCAGTTGCAAATCTTATACTTTTGGTAACGACCATGGAGCACGGTATTCAGCCTTAGTCAGGGCATTGGCTTCAACAAGCTCCTTCGCTCTTCAAATCAATACAGGAAACCAAAAATCCAAAGTGGAATTTTATTCTGGAACCCATAATCGATGTTGTCAGAAACAATGAATGCATTATCGATATTGGCAATTTGTTTTGCTGTCTTGTTCTTTCCGCCAACTTCAAAAGTATATTTATTATCAACATAAAAATCGCCTTGCTTTGGAAGAGTAACCTGATGCATAAGAGAAACCTGGTTCAGAAAAAATGTTTCGCGCAATGATCCTGTATTAACACGATCATTCTGAAGGGCAAAAGCCAGATTCGTGTTTTCTAAATACAGTTTATCTGGTTTGTTCAGAAAATTTATTCCCCATGTATCTTGGGACAACCATTTAAGAATATGCGCAGTATGTAACAATTGCAAATACCTTAAAACAGTATCTCGTGTTGAGTTTAATTGAACCGCAAGCTGATTGATATTTGGTGTATATGGAACCAGCGAAGCAATGATAAAAACCAATTTCTTTATTTTCATCATCGATGAAAAATCAATATTCGTGATTGCCGGCAAATCGTTTTCGATAACCTGATTGATTGTTTCGTTGAGCCGCATCCAATAGCTTTGCTCATTTTCAATGAAATATGGATAATATCCTTTTTGTAAATAATTTTCGAAATACTGGAAAGGCTTTAATATACTGTTCATTCGAGTGTATATTTCAGCCTGATTCGACAAAATTTCATCTAAAGATAAGATTTGAAAATCAGTGCGAAATTTAAAGTTCAAATACTCCCGGAATGACAGACCCTGCAATTCGTAGATTACAGCCCTTCGGCTCAGATCGAATTTTCCCTTGTTAATTTCCAATGCTGAAGAACTGGTAAATATCACATTCAATTCAGGCAAATTGTCGTAGATATTTTTCAGTTCTTGCGACCAATTGGGGTACTTGTGTACTTCATCAATTAACAAGTATTTCCCTCCTTTGCGAACAAATGCTTCAGCAACCGAAACCAATTGGTTATCAGAAAAGTAGATGTCATCTAAACTGAAATATAAACATCCATCCGAAGGAAGTTCTTTTAACCTTTGAAGCAATATAGTCGTTTTACCGGTACCACGCGCTCCTTTAATTCCAATCATCCGATTACTAAAATCAATTGAATCAATTAAATAACGCTTAAACTCCAGAGTAACATTTTCAGCCTTACTGCGTGACAAATTAAATAACCTTTCCATATTTCGCTTTTCAATAGGACAAATTTAATTTAAAAAACACTTATTGACAAGTGTTTTTTAAATTAAATGGCGATAGCTCATGATTGGATAGATTTTTACTGACTTGGTGATTTGAGTTCACCCCGTAAGTCGCATATTTTATACTTTCGGCAACGACCAGGGAGCACGGTATTCAGCCTTAGTCAGAGCATTGGCTTCCGGATCGTTCCGGAATTCCTGTTTTTCGCCATCCCAGTTCAGTTTACGTCCAAGGCGGTAGGCGATGTTTCCCATTTGGGCAAAACGTGCGATGTGTGCACCGGTTTCAATGTCACAATTCGGTTTGTTCCGGGTTTTCATGCAGTCGATAAAATTAGCGACATGCAATTCAAGGCCTTTGTCGGTCCCGGCACGAACTGGCAGGTCGGCAAAACCCTGCTTGGCGCCGGTACTTTTATTTTCGGCCATCACTTCCCAACCGCTACGGTCAACGATCAGCGTTCCGTATTCACCGATATAGGCGACGCCATGGCCGCGACGTTTAAACTGTGCGCCGTAAATTCCGATGGTGTGATCCCACATAATTCCAAAATCACCAAAATCATACATAGCCATCAGGGTATCCGGAGTTTCCATCGCATCAGTTGGGAAAGCATATTTTCCGCCTGAAGAACTGATTCCTTTGGGGATATACTGATTCATTCCAAACAGGGCATAATCGAGCAGATGAACTCCCCAATCGGTCATCACGCCGCCTGCATAATCCCAATACCAGCGCCACGACGCATGAAACCTGTTTTTATTGAAGGCGCGTTCCGGTCTGGGACCGAGCCACATGTTGTAATCAACTCCGGCAGGAGCAGTTTCGTCAGCAATCACAGGAATCGACTTTTTCCAACCCACATACGACCAGGCACGAACAGATCGGATGCGTCCAAGGTTTCCGGATTGAATATATTTTACCGCATCGAGCCAGTGCGGATCGCTGCGCTGCCATTGCCCGACCTGAACCACCGGTTTGTACCGATGGGTAGCCTTCACCATCAGGTTACATTCTTCGATGGTATAACCTACGGGTTTTTCACAGTAAATATCTTTTCCGGCTTCTGCAGCATAAATCATCGGAATGCAGTGCCAGTGATCAGGAGTTCCGATAATGACTGCATTGATATCTTTTTGTTCCAGCAATTTCCTAAAATCGTTATACAAAGCAGGTTTTTTGCCGGTCAGTTTCTCAACTTCAGCAGCTTTTTCATTCAAAACATTCCGATCAACATCGCACATCGCCGCACAAACCACATTGGGCTGAGCCAGAAAAGCCTTCAGATCAACAAATCCCTGCCCATGGCAGCCGATCAATCCAACGATGATCCGGTCGTTGGCACCTATGCATCCGGCATTCAGCAGAGTCGGGAAAACACTCAGCGCGGTAGCTGCCGTAGCGGTTTGTTTTATGAAAGTTCTGCGGTCGTTCGTCATTTGAATTGGATATTGGTATTTATTTCTAATTTTAGTGTCCTTTAGAATTTGGCATAAAGTTATTAAACCAAAGGAAAAGGAAAAAGAAAAATTAATAAAGAGCAGCAATGAGACCCTATATTTTAGCCGAGACCAACTGGAAGACTGTTAAAGATGAACACTATCAATTAGTTGTACTACCGTGGGGAGCGACCGAGGCCCACAATTATCATCTGCCGTATTCGACCGATAATGTCGAAGCCGATGCCATTGCCGCTGAATCTGCCCGGATCGCCTGGGAAAAAGGTGGTAAGGTAATCGTTTTGCCCAACATTCCATTTGGCGTAAATACAGGTCAGTCAGATGTAAAACTCGACATCAACCTGAATCCTTCCACCCAATTTGCCATCCTGAATGATGTCATTGAAACACTCAACCGTCAGGAAATTTACAAAATGGTGATCCTGAATAGCCATGGTGGAAACGATTTCAGGCAAATGCTTCGCGAACTGGGATTGAAATACCCCAAAATGTTTCTGTCGGAAGTGAATTGGTACAAAGTGAAAGATGCCGAAACCATTTTTGAAGATTTGGGCGAACATGCCGGTGAAGTGGAGACCAGCCTGATGCTTTACCTGAAACCTGAATGGGTTTTACCGCTGTCGGAAGCGGGTGACGGGGCTGCAAAAAAATATCGTTTCAGCGCCATGCACGAAGGCTGGGGCTGGGCCGAACGCCGCTGGACCAGCGTTACA
This sequence comes from Bacteroidia bacterium, assembly GCA_037143155.1. Taxonomy (GTDB): domain Bacteria; phylum Bacteroidota; class Bacteroidia; order Bacteroidales; family Prolixibacteraceae; genus Aquipluma. Next base: position 2,388 of record JBAWZG010000052.1, on the reverse strand, counting down.
AAAGATACCGGAATTGGGAATCCTGCCAAAGCCACCGTCGAAAAAGGAGAACAGTTTTTCAAGCTGCTCACCGAAAAAATTGGAGCATTTTTGCTGGAGGTTGCAACCACAGAAAGGGAAGATTTTTATCAGTAAAAAATTTAATGCTGTGAGTCATCTTCTGAAAAGTCAAAAAAATAGTTTTCGAAGTCGACTCTTATTTCAATTAATTAAAGCCTAATCTATGAAAAAGTTACTGAAGATTATCGGAATTATCATCGGAGTAGTGGTCATTGGTGGATTGGTTTTTATTCATCATTTTAAAAACAAAGCCTTACCTGATTACAATAAGGACATTAAATTGGCCGGACTTACAGCCGACGTAACCGTATTACGTGATTCATTTGCCATTCCACATATTTATGCTGAGAACGAACACGATCTTTACATGGCGGTAGGTTTTGCCATGGCCCAGGACAGGCTCTGGCAGATGGATTTACTTCGCAGGGTTACGCAGGGCCGGCTGTCGGAGATTTTAGGAAAAGAACTGGTTGACGCAGATATGCTTTTCCGCTCGCTGCGTTTCACCGAAAAATCGAAAAAAGTTTTAGGAACAGCCGATGCAAATATGCGTACCTCCGTTGAATCTTTTGCCGAAGGAGTGAACCAATTTATTCGGCAGGCCGGAAACAATCTACCTCCTGAATTCGGTATTCTGGGCTATCAGCCAGAACCCTGGCTTCCGGAACATTCGCTCAACCTGATCGGATATATGGCATGGGACCTTTCAACCGGATGGACCAGTGAGGTTTTACTCGATCAGATGCGGCAAAAACTGGGAAATGATCTGTCCAGATATATGATGCCTGATATGGATTCGGTGCACAAAACCATTATTTATCGCGATTTCAAACTGGATAAAGGTACCGCAGAAACACTCGGAAAACTTTCAAAAACTGCTTCAATTGTAGATATGCTTGGTCTGGATGTTTTTCAGGGCAGCAACAACTGGGCCGTTTCAGGCAAAAAAAGCACAAGCGGCAAACCTTTGCTGGCTAACGATATGCACCTGGGTTTGAATATTCCTGGAATCTGGTATCAGATGCATCAGGTAATTCCCGGAAAATTAAATGTAACCGGCGTGGTTCTGCCCGGACAACCCATGGTCATTGCCGGACATAACGATTCGATTGCCTGGGGATTTACCAATGTGATGACCGATGATGCCGATTTTTACCAGGAAACGATCAATCCGGAAAACCAGGATCAGTATAAATTGAACGGAGGCTGGAAAAATTTAATCAAGGTGGAGGAAAAAATCAGGATCAAGGGTGGTGATTCCATCATTCGTTACAACCGCTTTACCCACCGCGGGCCCATCATCTCAGAACTTAAGAAGTTGAAAGACAAGGTTTTGTCGATGAAATGGCTTGGCAATGAGGACAGTAATGAGATTCGGTCAGTTTACCTGCTGAACCGTGCCTCAAACTGGACTGATTTCAGGAATGCACTCCGAACTTTCGTTTCTGTTAACCAAAATGCAGTGTACGCCGATGTCCGGGGAAATATTGGATTGCAGTCGACCATAGGAATTCCGATTCGTGAAGGAGACCGGACGCTTGTTTATCCGGGCGACACCACCCGTTACGACTGGAAAGGTCTGGTTTCTTTTGAAGAACTGCCCTTCACCTACAACCCTGAATGCGGATATGTTGCGTCGGCGAACTGCAAAACTGCATCGGCTGATTATCCCTATTATATAAGCGATTGGTACATTTTACCATATCGTATGGACCGGATTGTTGAGATGCTGAAAGAGAAAGAAAAATTATCACCTGAAGATTTCAAACGGATGCAGGGCGATCAGAAATCGAAAATGGCAGAGAAATTCACCCGGTATTTTCTTTCGCACATGACTGCTAAAGGCGAATTATCCGGTTCGGAAAAAGCGGTTTACGAACTGATGAAGAATTGGGATTACACCATGTCGAAAGATGGTCCGCAGGCACTGGTCTTTGAAAAGTGGTATTACCTTACCAGCGTTAATCTGGTTAAAGATCAAATGGATTCGCTGCTTTTCACCCAATTCGTTGGACAGAAATCATTTTTCGAAAACTTTATGGAAAATATGTTGGTTGCTCCAAACAAGGTCTGGGCCGACAACATTACCACCAAAGACATGACCGAGACTTTCGGTGATATCATCGTTAGTTCGTTTCAGCAAACAGTGAAGGAGCTCAGTTCGGAGTTTGGCGGCGAACCTGCGGCATGGAAATGGGGAAATTCTCATACTTTCACCCTGGCTCATCCTTTATCGAAAGTCAAAATCCTGGACCGGATATTTAACCTGAACCGAGGTCCTTTCCCTGTAGGCGGAAGTTTCCATACTGTCGGACCCTATGAAAATCC
>JBAWZG010000051.1:0-21625 GCA_037143155.1 Bacteroidia bacterium | reverse complement strand
CCTGCCGAAAAAACAAGATTGAGATTGAAGTTTAAATAGGGTGGTGCGCAGAAACTATTGGATAAGCCGTGCTTAAACAATTAATAAAGAATGGTGTTTTTGTAAATATACCTCGAATCTGTATGAGAAGCCTTCTGTTTCAGATACCGATGATTTTAATTTCTTTTTAAATTTCCGGACAAACAAAAAAATTATCTTTCCTGAATGTGTTTTATAACAGCTTTGCATATTTGGAAACAGAGTCCACGAATCATAGATTTGTTTTTCATACCAGAACAGAACGGTTCACCTGAATCCAGAATAAAAGATTTCAGAAAATCGATCTATTATTTATGTTAGTAAATTTCCGATTACAACATTAAGGCTCCAATTTGGATATTGTATTATTTACAAATAACTAATAAAATATTTACAAATAAATAACATTAATTAACTTTTAATTCTATTTTTGACGCTCTGAAACCTATTTAGAAATTTAAATTTAACCTAACATGAATAGAAGAAACCAGCTTCTGACAATAGCAATAGTAACAATCGTATTATTGTTAGGGGTTTTCGGCTGTTCCAAGCAGCAGGAACGATATGCAGATCCGCCATGGCTTGGTGGAACGAGTATTGAAACCCTTCAAAAAAGAGGAAATTACACCATTTTCCTCAAGTTAATGGAAATGGCCAATTACAAAGAGCCGATTTCCAAACAGCTTTTCACGCTGTTTGTACCGACTGATGAATCCTTTAAAACTTATTTTGCACAACAAGGAATCGCATCGGTTGACGCTTTGACCAAGGAACAGGCAGTACAGCTTTTCACACTCCATGTTTTGCGGAATCCACGTTCAAGATATCAGCTCATTTATGAATACGTGTGGGCAGAAGAACAAGGACCTCAGGGCGAGTATGCTGCTCTGTTTTTCAGAAAGCCAACTCCAAGTACTTCTATTCCTTATAAGGAAGTTGGAAGGTATGCTCCCAATAAAGGTAAAAACTTCATTATGCGTACAGGTGAGAAATTAGTGCCGCTTTTTAGTCTGGACTATTTTGAAGACTTTTTTGGGGCATTGGATGGATCGGATTACACCTTTATGTATCCCGACAGTAAATGGGGTGATAATATGAACTGGCATAATGCCATGGTCATGGACGATCCACTGCGGGTTGTGCCAGCCAATGAAACTCCGGCAGAACGGCGAAATGCAGCGGCAGTTCGTACTGCTAATGGGTTTATTTATTTAATCGATCGGGTGGTAGCTCCAATGCAGAGTCTTGAGGAATACCTGATTGCTCACCAGGACAAATTCGGTTTGTACTATGACATCCTGCAACGGTTTGCCACTTATGGATCGGCATCGACTGATGCGAAGACCAAAGAGGTCCGCTACTTAAAATCATATAATTCAGTATCGAATATTGCTGAAGAGCAAGGTGCCTTTACCGGAAATGAAGTTCGGATGAAGGATATGTACACCGCATTTATCCCTTCGGACGACGTACTTCAGGCTTACCTGGATCGGACAGTATATAAAACGTATTCTTCACTGGATAGTGTTCCTGAAGTTACATTGTACTATATACTTCAGACTCAGCTTGGCCGGTCACTTGGTTTGATTTCCAAGATTTCGAAAAGTTATTTCAACTCGTTCGGCGATCCTATGGTTATCAACAAGAGTGACATTAAATCGGCCCACATGTGCAGCAATGGAGTTCTGTACGAAATGAATAAGGTACTTGAACCCAATGTATTCCGTTGTGTTCCTGGAAGTCTCTTTTTCAACAGTCATTATTCCACTTTTCTTTATGCTATGAATCAGGCCGGTGTAGTAGCCAGTCTATCGAATCCGATTCAGAATGTAACCCTTTTCGCGCCAACGAATGAGCAGCTCGAAAAAAACGGTATCCGGTATAATTCCACCATTGCAAGTCCTACCATCGAATTCAGAGGTAGTGATAACCAATGGAAACCGATGAAGACGACTGATTTAATCATGTTTGTTGAAGATCATATCTACAGTGATCCAAATAATACGATAATTTCTGACCTGAGTGGTGAAGGATATTTGGAGATGAGCTCCGGAAATTTCATCCATTATAAAAACAGTGAAATTGTAGGTCCTGAAAATCAATACAAGAAAGATAAAGCTGTTGTTACCGTGAAAGAGGTCAATGATATCAATGGAGTTTTATACTATGTGAACAATCCGATCAAATCACGTTTTGTAATGGGAAAATTCCTTACCAAGGATCCTGACGTTCTGAAGTTCAAAAATCTGCTGGTTAAGACTAAATTACTTGATGAGCGTTATATCGACCAAACGACCAAGGATACCATCCCGAATTTAAAATTCCTCACGGAAGCTACTGCCTGGACTGCATTTATTCCTACCAATGCGGCCATGGAGGCTGCTACTGCAGCAGGATTGGTACCTACCGAAACTGAAGCATTGAAAAAATTCCTGCAATATCATTTTATCAGGAAGAGCGCCGTTTTTGATGATGGAAACCTGTCAGGAGTATTCCCAAGTGAGCGAATTGAATCGACAAGTGTTGCTGACGGAACCGTTTATTCGACCCTTAGAGTTACCAATGCTTTGAATAACCTTACTATTCAGGATCATTCGGGTAAAACAGTAACGGTAGACCATTCTCTGGCAGATATCCTGACACAGAAAGGTGTTGTACACAAAATAACCTCAGTTTTGAAATATTAGTGATTATAATATTTAACCAGATCCAATATGAAAAAAATCATTCAATTTTCAGGATTACTAATAATAGTCTTATTATCAGGATTCTGTAATTTGTACGGACAAAAGCCTGCAATTATTAAAGGACATGTTACGGATTCGCTGACCAGGGAATCTATGCTATATGTTAATGTTGTTGAAATTGATAAGAACGGTAGGTTTGTTTCAGGTACTGTAACAGATTTAAATGGGAATTATGTTTTTAAAGTATCCAATGATAAGAATCCACTTCAGGTTTCGTTTATCGGTTATAAAAAGAAAACGATAAGTATTAACGGTCGCACCCAGATCAATATCGAACTCGAATCAGAATCCAGAGCTTTGGGTGAAGTCAGGGTTGAAGTAGCCAAAGTAGGTAACGACGGATTTACCAAGGTTCGTGACCGGGCAACTTCGGTAGCGCGTATCGATTTCAAGGAAATGAAATCGTTAATGACCACTTCGGTCGAAGATATGCTTCAGGGTCGTCTGGGGAATGTGGATATTTCGTCCATATCGGGTGACCCGGGTGCCGGTTTGAATATCCGTATCCGTGGTACTGCCACACTGAATGCTCGTAATAATCCTTTGATCGTTATCAATGGTATTCCATACGATGCACAAATCGATCCGGAATTTGACTTCGGAAGTGCTGACGTCGAGAAATTCGGTAACCTCATTGATGTTTCGCCGGAAGATATCGAAACCATTGAAGTACTGAAAGATGCTGCATCAACTGCCGCATGGGGATCACGCGCATCAAACGGTGTGCTGATGATCAAAACCAAGCGTGGTATGAAATCCAAACCGGTTTTTGAATACACATTTAAAAATACTACCGGTTGGGAACCAGCTCCAATTCCAATGCTCAATGGTGCAGGATATTCCCAGTTGATTACTGAGGAACATTACAATGTGGATCGTAATGAATTCATAACCAATTATCTGACCGATCCGCTGGTGCATTCTATTGCCTTCGACCCGGAATGGGATCAGTATTATAACTACGCGCAAAATACCGACTGGGTCAAACAAATCACACAAGTTGCCCATACCAAACAGCACGACTTTTCAGTACGCGGTGGTGGTGATAAAACAAAATACAACATGTCGGTTGGATTCTTCGACGAAGGAGGTACAACCATTGGAAACGAATTGAAGAAACTGAACCTTCGCAGCTCATTAGACTACGATCTTTCTTCCAAACTTCAGTTTAAAACCGACGTCATGTTTACCCGTTACGATCAGGATAATACCTATGATGCTGAAGATGGAAATTTTCAAAATAAGCTTTTACGTTCTATTGCTTACCGTAAAATGCCAAATATGTCGGTTAATTACAGGGATACCTTGAATGTTCCTTCCGACTCATACTTTACTCCATTGAACACACTGCAGGGTACTGCTGCCGACGTTTATAATCCGGTAGCTTTTGCCAAGCTTGGCAAAAACCATCAGTTGAAAGATAACGCCCGTGCATTGTTTACCCTCAGGTACTCCATCATGCCGAATTTAATCTGGAATTCTACGGTAACCATGGATATTTTCGATAACAAACGCGAAAAATTCCTTCCTTACAAAGCCATTGGTTACGATTACACCAGTGACTATACCAACCGGGCTTCGAATGAGTTCTCCAAGAAAAGTTCGCTTTACACGATCAACCAGTTGATCTTTAATCCAAAAACTGGTCCGGATCACGATTTGGCTTTTATGGGCCAGTTTGATACGGAAGAAACAATTGAGCGTTGGATGAAGATTGAAACAAGCCAGTCGGCTTCGCCTTTTATTCAGCAGCCAATCGACGACAAGCACCTGAACTGGTTTGGTGCCAATTATACCAAGTACCGTTCTTTGGGTATGTATGTCAATGCAAATTATAAATACAAGGACAAGTATATTGTTATGCTTGGAGCTAAATACGAAGGAAATTCGAAGTTTAGTTCTGAATCGCGCTGGGGTTTATTTCCAACGGTATCGGGAGCATGGCGCATCAACAAGGAAAATTTCCTGAAAGATGCCAAGTTTATCAACGATCTGAAGTTGAGGGTAAGCTGGGGTCAGAGCGGTAACTCGCCTGATGGTAATTATTTATACTGGAACACCTATGCTGCCGGTTCAAGCCTGGCTTACATGGATATGACCGGAGTTGCGCCTACCGGCCTTGAATTGACCAGCCTGAAATGGGAAACCATTGATCAGATCAACCCGGGTATTTCCTTTTATGGTCTGGATAACCGTCTGAATGTTGAAATCGACTATTACAAGAAAAAGACGCTGAACCTGTATCTGAAAGACTCCGGAATTCCAAGTTCAACCGGATTCGGATCACTCAACCGTAACGACGGGGAGCTTGAAAACAGGGGCTGGGAGTTTATGATGGATTATACCATCGTCAAGAAAAAAGACTGGTCGTTAAACTTTAACCTGAACCTTTCGAGTAACCAGAACATGGTAATCAGTCTTCCTGAAAACTACGCATTGCAATATGGGGACATGCTCGTAAATGGAAACTATAAAATCAGTATTACTCCCGGAGAAGCCATGGGTGGGTTCTTTGGATACCGTTACCTTGGTGTTTATAAAAACAGCTATGATCCAAACAAAACGGATGCTGAAAATCTGTCTTCACCGGTTGTTAAGGATGATAAAGGCAATATTATTAAAAGTTTGACCGGAGTTCCACTCAAAATGGTTATGGGCGGGACAAGCGGATACGTGTTTCAGGCCGGTGATTCAAAATATGAAGACGTCAACCATGATGGTAAAATTGATGAACTGGATTTGGTTTACTTAGGCGATTTGAACCCTAAATTCATGGGTGGTTCAGGTTTCCGTGTTCAATACAAAGGCTTTATCCTGAATACTTTCCTTTACTTCAAAGTCGGACAGAAAATCATCAATCAGACCCGTATGGATACTGAAAAAATGTATAATTACGACAACCAAAGTCAGGCAACAAACTGGCGCTGGAGAAGAGAAGGAGATGAAACTGATATGCCAAGGGCACTCTACAATAAGGGTTACAACTGGCTCGGTTCCGATCGTTTTGTTGAAGACGGTTCGTATATGAGGCTTAAATCCTTATCGCTTAGTTACCTGTTCAACCCGAAAGTTTGTAAAACGCTGCGTGTAAAAGATTTGAAAGTTTATGCTACAGCTTACAACCTTTATACATGGACCAAATATTCAGGACAGGATCCTGATGTTTCTCCACCTAACCGGCCCGATGTATTGCCAAAAGACTACAGCCGGACTCCGCCAAGTGAAAAGATCATGATAGGTGTAAATGTTACATTCTAATTTTAAAAAATAAATTCCATGAGAAAATACAACATATACAACCCGGTAATTTATACCATTCTGCTGTTGGCGTTCACTTTGTCGTCGTGCAGCAATTGGTTGACCATTGCACCCGAGAATAACCTGATCAAAAGCAAATTCTGGACTAAAACAGAGGATGTGAACAGCGCTCTTGCGGCTACCTATGATGCCTTTCGCAGTGCAGGACTCGAATCCTTTATCTGGGGCGAATTAAGAGCCGACATGGCTACTTTTGGTGGCGGATCTTTTTCCGATTATGCCCGCATTGCTGGTAGCGACATTAGTTCTACCAACGGTAAAATCAGCTGGGACAATTATTATAAGTCAATCAACCTGGCCAATACCCTGATGTACTACGACAAGCAAGTATTGGTAAAGGATAAGACTTTTACTCCAAAAATGAAAGATGCTGTGGATGCGGAAGCTCTTTTTATCCGCTCCTTGAGTTACTTTTATCTGGTTCGTCTGTGGAAGGATGTTCCATTGGTCATTGAACCTTCACTTTCAGACACGTCCAATCTGTACATGAAAAAAAGTCCAGAAAATGTGGTGATCGATCAGGTGATCAAAGATCTTTTAAAAGCGAAAGATTTGGCTTATACCACTAAGTACCGCGGCGATGTGACTCATCCTGGATATTTTAACGGGCGGGCCAATAAGTATTCCATTATGGCGCTTCTTGCCGATGTTTATTTGTGGGATCAGCAATACCAGAAAAGTATTGACTATTGCGACTCGATTACAAACACGGGTTTGTTTAGCCTTGAATCTTCTTCCACCTGGTTTAATCTGTACAATCCCGGAAATTCACCGGTTGAAGCCATATTTGAACTGCAGTATAACGATGATCTGGAGAATCAGGAAAATCCGATTTATTACGAACTGATTCCTACCAGTGGAACCGCAAACCTGAAACTGAGTAAAAATGTGGCTATTATATTTAACAAAGAAGATTTGCGCCTGTGCGATGCCAATACTCCAATCTGGAAATATAAAGGACTGGATATTAGCAGTACTGTGGGGAGAAACGGTAACCAACGTTCCGGCCATTTCATTTATTACCGCTACGCCGATATCATTTTAATGAAAGCTGAAGCCGAAACCGAACTCAACAACTTTGGTGAAGCAAACTCACTGGTACGTGAAACACTTGACCGTGCAGGGATGTCGTTTGAAGACGTTGCAAGTAAGGAAAATATGCGGAAGGCTGTTCTGGATGAACGTGCCCGTGAATTCGTGATAGAAGGAAAGCGTTGGTTCGATCTTTTGCGCGCCGCCAAAAGAAACCATTTTGAAAACAAACAGCTCATTATCGATATGATTCTTTCCGGAGCCGACATCAAACAACAGGCTGTTCTGCGTACAAAGGTTTATGATACGCTGAGCTATTACCTGCCTATTCCTGAACATGATATCATTTACAACCAGAATCTGGTGCAGAATTCATTTTATAACCGTTAAAAATTGACCTATGAAAAATATTCTAATCCATAAATTTTCAGGCTTGAGCAAAATACTTTTGCTTTTCCTGCTGGTGTATAGTTGCACTCAGGATCCTACACTGTGGAAAGTTACTTCGCAGCAACAGGTTATTGCTGATTTTGTCGCTGCCAATCCGGCGAAATATTCCGAATTTAATAAGTTACTGGTTAGTGTAAACCTGGTGGACTTATTGAAAATCCGTGGACCATATACGCTTTTCCTTCCTACGAATGAGGCTATGTCAGCTTATTACAAGTTGAAAGGCATCAGTTCGTACACTGATCTTACTCTTCAACAACAGAAGGAGCTGGCTTATAATCATCTGATCGTAAACAGTGAAATACATTCCGGGGATATCGGTTTGGGTGCTCTTCGTGACACCAATGCCATAGGCGACTTTATGGCTACCGAATTTTCCGGTTCAGATATCATTATCAACAAGCATTCGAAGATAACCGACAGGGATATCGTTTGTGCCAATGGATATGTGCATCAGATCGATCAGGTCATTGAACCTTTAAAAGTCAATATCTATGATATGATCGCCAACAACCCTTCTTACTCATTGTTTGCACAAGGGTTAAAGCGTACCAAGATTAGTGATACCCTTTCTACAGTCAGTTTCCTTTTTGGAAGAAAGAATGCACGTACCCGTTTTACTGTATTGGCTGTACCGGATACCATTTTTAACCGGTATGGAATACATACAATCGATGATTTGATCGCGCATTATACAGATAGGCCCGACAGCATTACTTTTTTGAAGAATGGTTTTTACCGCTACATGGAATATCATTGCATGGCAAATACCTATTTTCTTTCAGGCCTGAATACGAAGCTGTATCCAATCTTATCATTCGATAACAACATTTCGATGACGGTTGATACCGATTACAAACTGAACCTGAATAAACTCACCAAAAAATACACCGGGTTTAATATCATAGCTTCAAATATTCCGGCCAAGAACGGGGCACTTCACTCAGTGAATGACCTTCTTCCGGTAACTGAACCCGATCCTGTTACTTTTGTATTTGATACAACCGATTATTTCGATCTGAAACAGGGCGATTATTACGGTAAATATTACATGAAATGGAGCGATGGGAAGAATACGTTTGCCAAAATTAAATGGGAAGGTGACTACCTGCAGTACTATTATAAAAATCACGATGCACCAACTGAGGTCAATTCAGATTGTTTGCAGATGTTCGGATTCTTTTGGTGTGAAATTACTACGCCAAAAATCATGAAGGGCAGCTATAAACTCTCTGGCTATCTATGGGGAAAACCAAGTTTTGAAGTCTATGTGGATGGTGTAAAAAGTGCATTTGTAAAATCCACTGATGCAGACGTCGCTCCCTGGGGAGAGTTTATATGGCCAAAAACTCAGGAACACAAAATAAAAATTGTTTCCATGACATGGGGAACAATGTTCTGGGATACCGTCATATTTACACCTATTAATTAATTCGAATATCTGTCCAATAACCTAATATCGCTTTGAAATGACAAAAAAATATCACTTTGAAATGACAAATAGATTCTCATATTCGACCTGTTTAGCTGCACTGATCTTGTTTCTTGCCTTTATCACTGTTCAGCCTGTTTTGGCCCAGAATACCGGTGTTGAAATCAAAGGTGTGGTGATAGAATCTGGATCCGGTCTGCCACTGAAACAGGTTTCTATCTCGGTTGCAGCAACAGGGGTAACATCTGAGACTGATGAACAGGGAGCTTTTAAGATTACTGCTCCGAATAAGCAATCCGAATTAATTATTGACCTGCCGGGATATATTAAACGCAATATCTTCCTGAGCGGTCGCGACCTTGTGAAAATTTCACTGGTATCAACACGATACAAGTCGTTCGATAATTCGTACAACACACCGCTGGGTGTCGGGGTCTTGAAAGATGCCAGTTTATCTTTGAATTCACTTACAGCCGCTGAACTGAAGGAGACCAGAGTATCTTCAATCGATCAGGTACTTCAGGGCAGGGTTCCCGGATTAATGGTTATCAACCAGTCGGGATTACCTGGAAGTAAAACTTTCATGAATATCCGTGGTTTTTCTTCCATGTATGGTTCGAACGAGCCTTTACTTTTTATTGATGGAATGATCCATGAAACTTCGTATGCCACCCACAGCCTGATGGAGGGATTTTCTTTAAATCCACTGGATGTGGTCGATATTGAAGATATTTCTGATATATCGATTAATAAGGATGGGTCTGCATACCTTGGTGCAGCAGGATCAAACGGAGTAATCAATGTAAATACCGAACAGAAGGGTGAAACAAGTACGATTATTAAGTTCTCGGCCTACGCCGGAGTTACGTTCGCACCACAAAAGCTCGACCTGCTCAATTCGTCTCAGTTTAAAAATTACTTTGGTCAGGTTTTAACTGAAGAGGGTAAAAGTCAATCAGATATTGACGCTGCCTACCCCTGGCTGAATGGAAATTCGTCTGCTGACAATTATTACAAATACAACAACAATACCGATTGGCAGGCATCCACATTTAAACCAGCTACCGTTCAGAAGTACCATTTCTTCCTCAAGGGAGGTGATGATATCGCTACGTATAACATTTCAACCGGATATCTTAATCAGAAAGGTTTGATGGACCAGTCGGGATACAATCGTTTTAACCTGCGTATCAACGGTATTATTAATATCACCGATAAGTTTTCGATTACACCCAACGTGAAACTTTCATTAGCCGATTCCTATTCGCCAAATATGGGCTTTAGCACCTGGAAAAATCCAGTGACTTCATCGGTTTTGATGCCTCCGATTATGGCAGCATATGCCCGTGACAAAGTCACCGGAACACAGTTGAATTATTTGGATGATGTAGGTAATGTTTTTGATGTAAGTAATCCTTCTGCCATTGTAAACAATTCGAAAGGTTCGAATCGTAACTACACTATTTTGAGCTCAATGAAGGCTCAGTATAAGTTCAGTGAGCGATTAATTCTTTCAGAACTTCTTGGTTTTGATTTTAATAATTCGCGTGAAAACATCTTCCTGCCAGATCTTGGAATGATAAAAGTGGATTCTGCTTACAATAGTCCTGGTGATTTGGTTACAGAGTACCGCTCTTCACAGAGCCATACCACTTTAGCATATAATATGCATTCCTCTGGCCATTCACTCGATCTTCAAGTTGGAATGCGTTATATGAAAAACTCCTATAAATACAACAAAGCCATTGATGTAAATACAGCATCCGATGATTTCAAAAATCTTGGAAATGGAAACCCTGCCTATAGTTACCTGTTCTCTTCTACAGGCGAAAACAGGGGTTTAGTTTGGATGTCTTATTTTGGTGGTGCCAATTATAGTTTCAGGAATAAATATTTCATCAGTGCCTTTGCATCATACGATGGAAATTCTGAAGTTAATTCGGCCAACCGGTATAATTTTTATCCATCGGTTTCTGCCGCCTGGAGACTTTCTTCTGAAGGTTTCCTTGCAGGTTCCACATGGCTCGACGATTTGAAACTTAGGGCTTCGTGGTCTCAGACCGGAAATATGTACAGCAATGTTTATGATTTTTCAAAATTGTATTATACTTCTCAAAGGATGAATGGATCCGGCGTACTTACAAGGATGTCGATTCCGAATGACAAGCTTCAATTGGAAAAGAAATCTACCACAAATGTCGGTATGGATATCACCTTGTTTAAACAGGCTGCCAACCTGCATGTGGATTATTTCCAATCTACCGTCGATAACATGATCATGCATCAGGAACTTCCTTCCACTTTCGGTTATACGAATTACTACGATAATGGTGGAAAGCTTGGATCCAAAGGGTTTGAAGTTTCTGCTGATACCCGGGTAAATATTAAATCGGTAGTCTGGACTCTTGGTGCTTCAGTTAGCAAACAGTTGACAACGGTGAACAGCCTTACTTTCCTTGATCCTACGAAATCAAATATCATTACAAGCATTGACGGAGCACAGTTTATTACTTCCGTTGGAAATGCGATGAATGCTTATTACGGATATAAAACCAATGGTATTATTTCAGCTGCTGAAGCCGGACAGATTACTGGTCCAAAAGGCGCTCTCATGCAGGCTGGCGATGTGAAATATGTTGATGTGAATAATGATAAGGTCATCAACGAAGCCGACAAATCAATTATTGGTAATCCAAATCCGAAACTCTATGGCGGCATAAACACTTCGCTTTCTTACAAGAATTTTGAGTTGACTGCCTATTTTAATTATTCGGCCGGAAACGATTTATTCAACTATGTGAGATCTAAAGCAGAAGGAATGGATACATACGGCAACCAGTCAACCAGCGTTCTGGAACGTTGGAGACCATCCAGTCCGTCAGCTACTATGCCAAGAGCATCTATTGGCGATCCAACCGGAAATACCGTATTCTCTGACCGTTGGATTGAAGATGGTTCGTATCTGCGCTTAAAACAATTAACCTTGAACTATGTACTTCCTCCGGTAACTGGTATTTACAAGAACCTGACCCTTTATGTCACCGGAACGAATTTGCTTACCTTCACCAAATATACCGGCTATGACCCCGATTTCCTCTATTCCAACAATCCTTTCTATATGGGTGTTGATTACGGGAAAATGCCTCAGACAAAGTCCTTTATCATTGGCTTAAAATTAGATTTATAACAGTATAAATTCAGATAATATGAAAAAGAGATCAATAAGAACCATATACCAACTGATTGCGCTGATTGCTGTTGTATTTGCAATTTCATCGTGCAGCGATCAATTTTATAATCAACAGAACGGAGAGCTGATAACTCCTGATCAGCATTATAAGTCGGCTACCGATGCTACTGTATCTATGAATGGAGCCTTTGTTCCATTGCAAAATGTCATTCCAAACCTGATCATGATCGATGGTTTGCGTTCGGATCTGATGGATGTTCGGCCAAATGCTGACCTGTATTTTAAAGCCATTAATGATCAGTCGTTTACTTTGGATAATCCATACCTGGATCCTTCTGATTACTATAAGGTTATTATCAATGTGAACGAAGTCCTGGCCAATATCGACAAGATCAGTAAGGCAGACAAGAACTTCGATTCAATTATGGCGCATTCATACAAAGGCGCTATGATTGGACTGCGGACCTGGTCGTACTTCAACCTGGTCAGACTTTATGGCGAGGCTGCCTGGATCGATGGCAATTTAGCTACGCTTCCGGCCGGCATGAAACAGACTATTCTGAGTAAAGAGGTCATGATTGATACCCTGATTAGTCAGATCAAACCTTATATCTATAATAACGCTGCTACAAAGGAATATGTCGAACTTCGGTTGAGCCCGCTCATGAATACCAAAGCTCTCCTTGGAGAAATGTACCTTGAAAAAAATGATTATGTCAATGCGACATTTTATCTGAAGGCTGCATGCGAAAGTTACGGTAACGATGTTAAAATACTCAAAGTTGACAAGGCTTACGCTAAGGATGGCTGGAAGACTATTTTTAATAGTGCTGAAAGTCAGAATACTGAGAATATTTCTGTTATACCCTTTTATTCAACTGAAAAACAGTTTAATCCGCTGCCAAAGTGGATGATGAGTTCTGCAGATTATATGGTTAAACCTTCGCAGTTATTGGTCGATTCATTTAAAACGCAGAAACCTGCACTTGGAAAAGGTGGTGACATTTACCGTGGAATGGCTGTGACATTTGATACCACATCTACCGGTGAAACCTTCATTTCAAAATATTCTATCGATAAGGGACAGCCATATAGTACAGACATCATTCTTTCACGGGCCGCTGATTTGCATCTGATGCTTGCAGAAGCATTAAACCGCTCAGGAGATTCTAAAACTGCATTAATCCTGATGAATGCAGGTTGGGCCGGAGAGTCAAAGAAGCCTGCACTATGGGCTAAATGGAGCGGAAACATTGGAATCAGAGGAAGAGCTTCTCTGAAATCAAAAGTTGTTCCGGATAGTGTTAACCATGTCTTCTTAACTGGAATTGCCCGTACGGAATACGTCGAAGATATGATCATGAACGAACGTGCACTGGAACTTGCATTTGAAGGAAAGCGCTGGAATGATTTGGTTCGTGTCGCTCTGCGTCGCGGAAATCCGGAATACCTTGCAAATAAGGTGGCTGCTAAATTTTCTGATCCTTCACAAGCTGCTGCAATTAAGTCTAAATTAATGGTTCAGGCGAACTGGTATTTACCTTATAAGAAATAGTCTGAAGGTTTTGATTTCTTCAGTAATTGAAACCTGAAGATTTCGGAATTTGACAAAAATAAAAGTCTGGAAGAGGCCGTCAAAATTTTGACGGCCTCTTCTGTTTGAAGTAAGTTCATAAGAAAAATCCCGTTAAGGGATTAAATGTGGTTAGAAAATTGAATCGCAAAATCGTGTTGTCCCTTCCAGACAATATGGTTAAATTAAGGTTCTTTGTTTAACCACTGTTGGGGTCTTTAACCACCGACAGGGTTTCCTGATTGCCCCGACAGTGGTTAACAACACTGTTGGCGGCTTAACTTAATGACATTGCCCGTCCCGGATGGGATGTCTTCTTACTTGTGAGCATTCTACCCTCATGATGTGCCTGTAATCTGAATTCAACCTCAGGCTGATTTCTTTCCCGCCAGGCATATTTCAAATACCTTTCCTATTCCAATACTACCTGTTTGCAAAATTCAACTGCAATCAATCTGATTTCCGGAGATTGCAACAATATGGATGCAAGTGGCAGCATATCACAATAATCCTTTGCACATACCGATATTTTTTGTTTGCTTTGAAAATATTCTGAATGATAAACCAGCGAGATGAATAGAAATTGTTTCCGGCCTGAGAGCTTCGGTAAGCTTTTATTTAGCTCAAATTCAGTTGACTGAGGTTAAATTCTGTCGCCTTTTCTTCAGGATTCTTTCGGTTTCAAATAAAGAAACATGTGGTTTGTCTAAAAATAGGTTGCTATGGAAATAGCCATTGATTTTTTTTTAGTTTGTTATTTTTGGATACAAAAAAATAAATACATCGGTTTAATTCAATTCTCATGAAGTTTAAAGTATTTAATCTTTCCGGCTGGTACATTCTATTGATCCTATTGGCCGGATGGTTTGTTACCGCATCAGTCATACAACCGCTTCTCCATTTTAGTTTTCAGCAAACCGGATTTTACTCGGGCTGGGAATTTCTTCAGAACTATTCTTCCTATCCGGGAGGAATAGCCGATTATCTGGCGGGCTTTATTTCGCAGTTTTTCGCTTTTAATACTTTGGGAAGCTTCATTATTGTTGCTGTTGCGTCGCTTCAGGGCTTCATTGCATTAAATATTTTGAAGCGGTTTTCGGGTGAATTAAAATTTCGTTTCACGGTTTTTGCCTTAATTTTTCTTTTTGGCATTTTGGTATTGTGCGATTACCGTTATCCGTATTACGCCAGCATCAGGCTTTTACTGGCCTTTCTTTTCACCTGGAGGTTTTCTGTTATAAACTTTAGATCGCCGAAAGCAAGTCTGATGGCGTGGCCGGTTTTGGCCGTTTTGCTTTTTTATCTGGCGAGTGGTTCCTCTCTGTTTGTTTTTGCTCTGTCGTCTGCAATAATCGCAGTCGTGCAAAATAGGCAACGGATTTGGTTGTCAGTTATTCCTGTATTTTTTGCTGTTTCTGCTTTAATACTTTACACCGGATATAAATTCTTATTTCAAATTACACTCAAGAATTTGTATGGCGTTACCATGGTCAAACCGCCGGAGCAACTGGCCTATACCCCGGGAATTCCAATTTATTCCTATTTTGCTGTGTTCCCTTTAATTCTGCTTATTGTTTGGATCTATCTTCGGTTTCGCAGGACTGAAACTGTAATAGAGCCAGCCCCGGCCGGTAAATCGAAAAAGGGTGTGGTGCCTGTTGCCAAAATCAGGTTTTATAAAAGAGATCTGTTCTTAGTTTCAATTCAATTGGTCGTTTTTGGGTTACTCAGCTATTTCCTCTTGGACAAATACCATGATACTTCTAAAAAGAAATTGATCACCATTGAATACTTAGCCGAAAATGAGCAATGGGCCGACTTACTGAAATACTCCAAGACCATTGACAAGTACGACTTCCGGGTAAATTTTCAGGTTAATCGTGCACACGCGCATTTAGGCGATTTGCCCGAGCATTTGTTTTCTTATCCTCAATTGCTTGGTGTATCCGGTTTGTTTATTGATCCAACGACGATGCTTGGCAGCTCGTTCGTTCCCACCAGTGATTTGTATTTCGACCTTGGATTTATGGGCGAATCTCAACGTTGGGCATTCGAGGCGGAAACGCTTTTGCCGAATAGCCCGAGAATTCTGAAACGCCTCGTGATGATCAATCTGGTTAAGGGGAAATACCAGCTGGCAGGTCAATTCCTGAAAGTACTTGACAAGAATCTGCTTTGCCGCGATTGGGTCAGCAAGTACTCGAAATATGTTTCGGATACTACTCTGGCTGCTGGCGATAAGTTAATTGCTGAAAAGCGCCGGTTTTCTCCCAAAAAAGAACTTTACAATGTCGGAACAATACAGGGGCTCAAGCTCTTGCTCGAGACCAATCTGGATAACCGAATGGCATATGATTATTTGCTGTCCTTTTTCATACTCGACACGCAATTTCCTGAATTTATTGAATACCTCAAGTATTATTCCCATTATAATATGAAAAAAATGCCGAGGTCATGGGAAGAAACGCTGGCCATATATATCATGAAAACCAAAGCTTTTCCTTCATTTGTTACACAAGAAACCATCTCGAAAAATTGTCTGTCACAATTTACAGAATTCAATAAGGTAGTCAGGAGTTATAAAAATGATTTACCTGCTGCACAAAGTATTTTGCATCGCGATTACGGCGAAACCTTCTGGTATTATTTGTTGTATTTAAATCCTAAAGTCACCAATGTCTTAAAGACTAAAACTGATGTCCGATGATTACAAAATCTATCTACCTCTTTGCTGCTTTGGTTCTGATTACTTTGAATTCCTGTCATTCAAAGATTGAGAATTTCACGGAAGTGAGCCGGCTTCCTGCGATTTTTCCGGATTATACCGGTATTTTAATTCCGCCCAATATGGCTCCGCTCAATTTCACGGTTCAGGAGCCGGGTACCGAATATGAAGTCAGGATACACACGGGCGAAGACAACCAAATGGTGGTCAGAAGCAAAAGCCCTTCCATAAAAATGGGGATTGATTCCTGGCACAAATTGCTGAAAAAAGGGATGGGTGAAAAGTTATTGATCGATGTATTTGTCAGGCAAAATGATGGAAACTGGCAAAAGTTTCAGCCCATTACCAATGAAATATCGAAGGAAGGCATCGATAATCACCTGGCTTACCGCTTGATTAATACGGCCTATGGAGTCTGGAACAACCTCGGGATTTATCAGCGAAACCTGGAAAATTTTGATCAAAAGCCTATCCTTGAAAATAAGTCATTTGAGTATGGCTGCCTCAATTGCCATTCGTTCAGGCACAACGACCCGAACAGTATGATGATTCATATCCGCGCCATACATGGCGGAACGATCATCATTCAGGATGGCAAGTTGCGTAAGATTGATACCAAAAATAAATATACGCTCAGTGCCGGAACCTACCCTTGCTGGCATCCCGACGGAAAACACATTGCCTATTCGGTGAATAAAATCAACTGGCATTTTGGCACCGGCGAAACCCGCATGGAAGTATCCGATGAATTCTCCGACATTGTGGTGTACGACATTGAAAAGAATACCCTGACTACTTCGCCCAAAGTTTCTACTGCAAGCCGTGAGAACCTCCCGAACTGGTCGCCCGATGGCAAATTTCTTTATTTTATCAGTGCTCCGGTGGTTACCAATCTGGATGACCGGATTCAGGGAAAGTACGATTTGCTGCGTATTGCATATGATGTCAATTCGAATGTCTGGGGCTCGGTTGACACCATTATTTCAAGTAAAAAAATAGGGAAAAGTATCAGTTTCCCCAAAATTTCGCCTAACGGAAAATTTCTGATGTTTTGTACCAGCGACAACGGTTATTTCACCATTCACCATCCTCAAACCGATTTGAACCTTCTGAACCTTGAAACCGGTGAATACCATAAGATGGAAATCAACAGTCCGCAAACCGATAGTTACCATTGCTTTTCGAATGCCGGACACTGGTTTGTTTTTAGCAGTAAACGTATTGATGGACTGTTTACCCGGCCGTTTTTCTCTTATTTGGATGATTCAGGAAAGGCAACAAAGCCGTTTGTATTGCCTCAGGAAGATCCGGAATTTTACAATACCTTTCTTAAAAACTACAACATTCCGGAGTTAATAACCGGTGAAGTAACGGTCTCTCCTCAGGCCATCAGGGATAAAGTGCTTGAAACTGCCATTGCGGCAAAACTTGATCCTTCGGTTGATACGCTTTATATGAAATCACATCTTCAGACTCCAAAGAAATAAACAACAAAGTTGTATTTCATACGAATAAAGAAGCAGGCTTCCGGAATCTGGTAAAATGCTGTTTGTTTTTTGGATTTTATTCTTTCAATTGGTGAGTTTGTTAATGTTTCTGCACTTTTCAAAAAATGCATCAGGAGGCCTTGTTTTATGAAGTAATTTTTGAAAATGAGTGTCAAGGAATCATTGCGTTTCTCTTATCATGCATATTCAAAATAAGATCCCGTTAGGGATTGAATATGGGTTGCAAATCGAATTGCAAAACCGTGTTCCTTCCAGGACGGGCAATGTCGTTTAGTTAACAGAAAATGTCATAAAAATAACCGCAAAGAGCCGCAAAGGTTTGCGCAGAGTTTCGCAGAGTAGCTCGCCGAAAAAGAACTCTGTGGCTCTCTGCGCCTTCTCAGCGAACTTTGCGGTAAAAACATTCAGATTCAAAATGCTTAACTTAATGACATTGCCCGGACGGGACGGAATCTCATCGTTACTTAGGAACATTCTACCCACATTTTGTGCCTAAAGGCACAATTCCATCTCCTTCGTTATATTCTAACGGTTTGAATACATATCTTTTATCCAAAGCGACCTCAAAAATTTCAAAAAATTTATTGAAATAGAAGGAGTTAATAAGGTTTCATAGACTTTTGCATATAATTTCCACTAAGGTTTGATTCAAAAAATAAGCTTATAAAATCTTATCAGGCACTTTTTAACCTTAGTAGCGATATTTTCACCAAAGAGAACAACCTTATTCCCTTATTTATAAAGTATTACTTTGTGATGGATATCGAACTCATGCCAAATAATAGATAAGCTCATGGAATTTGAGAAACTGGTATTCATTGATCGGCTAAGTCATTTCAATGGAATGATCTGCATAGGTTTATTTATTGGGAACAAGGTCTTTGTGCACCCTCCCGGGCATTTACTGAAGTTCCATCCGTCTGGTTCAAAAAGTTTTAATGTGATGTTTTGTTTTTGTTCTGAATAAAGAATAATACTCAATGATTAAATGGCCGGAAATCCTAAAAACAGAACATTGAAATCACTAAGCAACTGATCTTGAGCAGACTTATTGTAATATTTACATTAAAATTAGTTCAATGCCTTCAAGATAGAATACTTGTAAGTCTTTATCTGTTCAGTCGTTACAAAAAAAAATTACTGAAAGCACACAAATAGCTTCTTTTATTTAGAAAAGTTCTTGATTATAAAAATTCTTCTCCTATATTTGCTACAGCTAAAATTAATTAATAATTAAAATCTACACGTATGAAAAGAAAAATCTTTACCTTTTTATTATGCGGTTTGATGGGTACAATGGTTATGGCTCAGACGACCAGAACCGGAGGTATTATTAAGACTGCTACTCCACCCGTTGTTGATGGTGTGATCGATGATGTATGGGCTACTGCCAATACATATCCAATTGATCTGCCATTTCAAAAAGAAACTCCAACTTTGGGTGAGCCAGGACAAACAACCTGGAAAGCATTGTGGACCGACGATGGCGTTTATATTCTTGTTACAGTGACTGATGATTATTTTTATCCTGGTTACAAGAACAATGATGCCGGAACAGATTGGAAATATGACAAGCCGGAAATTTATTTCGATGTCAATGCTGAAAAGAAAGACGGCATCGGTGGTGGCGGCGGCAAAGGACATTATCAGGTTGCTCCCGGCTTTGGTGACGGATCAAAAAATGATGGTACAGCAACTACAGGCACTGATGGTGTTATGTATGCTTTCAAAGTGACTGAACCTAACTATGTTGGTGAATATTTTATTCCTTTTACCAAACTTGTGGATAAAGACGGTAATGATGTCGATAAATCGATCTCGATGGGTTTTGATGTAACCGTTATTGACGGAGATCCAGCTGCACCTGCAGTTCGTCAGAGAGCAGTTTGGACAAACATTGGAGCAATTAACGAATCGTACAACAACATGGACGATTGCGGACTTGTAACTTTTGATCCGATTCCGCTCACTGGAAATGTGATTAAAAAAGCTGCATCTGCACCTGCTATTGATGGTGTTATTGATGCCATTTGGTCTACTGCCAATGTTTTTAATATTGATAAGCCATTTCAAAAAGAAACTCCTACTTTGGGCGAACCTGGACAAACTACCTGGAAAGCTTTATGGAATGACGACGGAATGTTTATCCTTGTTACAGTTACTGACGATGATTTTTTCCCGGGATACAAGAACAATGATGCAGGTACCGACTGGAAATATGACAAACCTGAACTCTATTTCGATTGCAATGCAGTGAAGAAAGATGGCGTCGGTGGTGGCGGTGGTAAAGGACATTACCAGGTTGCTCCGGGTTTTGGTGACGGATCAAAAAATGATGGTACACCTACAACAGGTACTGATGGGGTTATCGATGCTTTAAAAGTTACTGGTACTAACTATGTTGGGGAATATTTTATTCCCTGGACTAAATTGGTAGATGCAGCCGGAGTTGACTTCGACAAGGCATCGCCGATGGGTTTTGATGTTACCGTTATTGACGGAGATTCAAATGCACCCGGAGTTCGTCAAAGAGCTGTATGGTCAAATGTTGGAGCCATCAACGAATCGTACAATAACATGGACGATTGCGCTGAAATCGTTTTCGAAGGTACTCAGGAAGCTGTTTATGTGGATGTAGTTACTGTTAAAGCCGGTTCAATTACCGCTGATAATGGTACTTTACAAATGACTTATACCATTGCACCTTCAAATGCTACCAATAAGAAAGTTAAATGGTCGGTAGAAAACGGAACAGGACAGGCAAGAATCAGTGCCGATGGTCTGCTAACTGCTTTAACCAATGGTACTGTTACTGTAAAAGCTGCAGCCAGAGATGGAGGCTATGCTGAAGGTACTGCTGTGGTAACTATCAGTGGTCAGGTTATTTCCAAGGATGATCTTTGGAATACCTTTAACTTAGTTAAGAACTGGAATTTTGAAGGCGGAAAAACCGGTGATTTCCCTACCTCCTGGGGTGGATGGATTGACATTGGCGGTATGGCTGCCGGTGCTGCTGTTCCTGCAATTGAGGATGGCGTTGCTGTCCTGAGGGTTGGTTTGGCTGGAGATGGTAATCAGTGGCATTATCAGCTGAACCAAAATGCTTTGGCCGGAGAACCTAATGTTCCTTATACCTTTAAATTTAAAACATGGGCAAGTGCTGATAATACTCCTAGTACTGTTGACTTTGAAGATACTTCAGGTAACAGTTATACCCGTTATGGTGCAACTACAGATCCTCAATCCGGAGACGGAAGGTCTGAATGGCATTACATTGCAAATATTCAACCTACCTGGTACACTTTCCATGTTGTGTTTGACAAGATCTTAAGCAATACCGATCAGAAAGTTCAGTGGATGCTTTCGCTTTCAAACGAAACGATTTATCTGGATAGCGTCCTGATAATTAAAGACGCAGATATGCTGTCATCTGCTCAGGTTATTGCTGCCAACACCATGAAGGTTTATCCAAATCCAGTTGGTTCGGCCAGCGAATTGACAGTTAGTTTAACTTCATTGAATGCAAGAGTTTCTCTTTACAATTCATTGGGACAAAAATTAATGGAAAAAACAGCCAATGGAAACATTGCTAAATTTAATGTTAGCAGTTTGAATAAAGGCATGTATTTCAT
>JBAWZG010000050.1:0-21788 GCA_037143155.1 Bacteroidia bacterium | reverse complement strand
ACTATTTTGATGGCGCTACCGGATCAAAAGGCGATAAAGGTGAAACCGGATTGAATGGAACCAATGGTACAAAAGGTGATAAAGGTGATACTGGAACTACTGGCGGACAAGGTATTCAAGGTGTAATTGGCGTAACAGGTTTAACAGGAACTTTTAATAGTAATTTTACAGGAGATGTGATTGGAGAACAATTCACAACTATAGTTGAGGGAATAAACGGCACTTCACTTGCATCTTTAGCAACAGGTATCTTAAAAAATACAACAAGCACAGGCATTCCTTCAATTGCCATCGCAAGTGATTTTCCGCAACTAAACCAAAGTACAACCGGAAATGCGGCAAACGTTAGCGGAATAATTTTACCTACGCATGGTGGTACCGGAATAGCCAATAATAATTTAGCTACTCTTACACTACCAGGTGAATTTCCTGCCACATTAACGACCACTGGTACTACTTCGGTTACACTTCCAACTTCAGGTAAGTTAGCCACTGAAGCTTATGTTTTAGCTAATAGCGGTCCGAGTCTTTCTTATACGGTGTCTGCAGGAGCCGAAATTAATACCACATCTACATCAGATGTAGTGATACCAGGAATGACATATTCACCACCAATTGCTGGAAAATATATAGTAAATTTTAATAGCCAGTTCACTCTTTTAGCTGTGCAAAATACACTCCAGGCGAGCTCAGATTTAAAAAACGGATATCTTACGCTGATGGCAAAAGCCAACACAAATATTAGCCGTGGAGTAGCTTTTGTAGATGGAGAAACGATTACTAAGGGCGTATATTCACTTGCGGGCGGAGCATGCTCTGCAGCAGGAATTATAACTTTGGATGCAAAGGATGATCCCAATGCTGAATTTATTTTCAAGTGCTCGGCAGCCTATAGTATAGCATCCTCTACTTCCATTATTCTGATTAATGGTGCTTCTGCCAATAATGTTTATTGGATCGCTGAGGGGGCAATAACTCTGGGTGCCCTTTCAAAATGGCAGGGAACTATGTTATCCAACAACGGTGCTGTTGCCATGGGAAACCAGAGTTCAATTACCGGCAGACTTTTTACCAATAATGGAGCGATAACCCTGAACGCCTCTACAATTTCTTTGCCTTCTGACATCAGTCACTACTTTGGAACATTCAACGATTTTGCAGCATTCACATCTATTGGTGCAGTAGCTAATACTGGAAATTCTTCAGTTACAGGGGATGTAGGGACCAATGCTGGCGCAATAACAGGTTTCGAAACTTCTACAAAAATTGGGAATCAATATCAAGGAGGTGCATCATTAGCAACAACAACAGCGGCTTTCAGTATTTATCAGAATGGCCTTCAAATTCAATTTTCGGAAAGATCCAGATCAAGCAACCGAAATGGGGAAGATATTAATCTGCAGGGTACTGCAGAAATTGCAGCTGGGGAAGCTATTGATATACGCTGGCATATTAATACAGGAACAGTAAAATTGCAAAACAGAACATTAACCCTTATACAAGTTAGATAGACAATTTCCAGCAATCGTTTATTAATCTCTTCGACTAACCCAGACCGGAACAGGTTTTTGAATTGGAATAAAGGGTTCAAACAAGTTAACCACTGTTGTCCTGAAAAAAAAAACGAACACCGCTATGGCATTCGTTTTCAATCACTTAAAATATATCCTGTGGAGCTGGCGGGAATCGAACCCGCGTCCAAACGAGGAAGCAATATGCTTTCTACATGTTTATCCCCAGACTTAATTTTCGAGTAAAAGCTGGATCAGGGCCACCGACTTTTACCTTATCTTCTGAATTTTGCGGAAGTTCCGAAGCATCACTTCCGCTATCCCCGATTTATTTGCACCGCCTGATCGGGCCGCTTCAGGGAAGTAGCACCCGGGCGATGTCTCGTTCCAGTATCTAATACCGGAATAAAGTGTAATCAACTTGAAGTGGATTACGCAGCAAGAGCGTAGTTATTTTCGCCAATTGAATTGTGAGCGCCGAGTTTAACGGGCTGTGCGATCAAAGCCCTACATGCTTACATACCTCTTCTACCCGCTGTCAAAACCAGTCAGCCCCGGTAATCAAGGACGACAAAAGTACTACTTTTCTGAATACAATGGATTTACATAGCCGATTTTCTGATTTTTCTCAAAATCGTATAAAGTCAGGATACGCAATCTATAGTAAGCTTCCCAATAGGTCTGTAAAGAATTAATATAATCCCGTTTGGCATTATCCCTTTCTGAAAGTGCAATATTCAGATCAGTAATTGTAATCTCACCATTTTGAAATTGTTTTAAAGCAATTTGGTAGCCATTTGCCGCCACATTATCAGCTTCTTTGGCAGTAACCAACTGATCCTTCATCAAACTGAACTGTTCGACCTGAACCACCACACTTCGTTCAAAATCAGTCCGGTCTTTCTCCACATCATAAATAACCAGATCGCGCTGCGATTCGGCCAATTTAACAGACGAAGCAGATTGTCCCCAATCCAAAATCGGAATGCTCAAGGCAAGACTCAAGGTTTGTTGCCGCTCAGGTTTTTGATAAATTCCGGTCATTGTTTCAGCATTGTTCGACAATCCATAACTACCCTGGAGCGTGGCGCTCAATCCTGTACTTCGTTTGGCGCTAATTAAATTTCGATCTGCTTCGATCAATCTGCGTTTATATTCTGATCCTTCTTTCCTGTTCGCTTTGGCTTCTTCCAATGCTTTCACCGGATTTATATCGAACAAAGTAATATTCAATGGAATTTGCAGATTGATATTCTGATTCTGGGGCAGACCGACATAAGACTTCAATTCGAAATCAGCATTTCGCATATCCATTCGTGCTTTATTCAAAGCTTTTTGGGCATTCAAAACCGCCAGTTCATTCCGGGAATAATTATTGTCAGAAATCGTCCCCAGCTCTTTCTTGGTTTGGGCAATTTTCAGGTTGTCTTTACTGTTTTTCAGGTTGCTCGAAGCCAGGTTAAAATTGGTTTGTACCAATAAATACCGAAAAAACCGGTAAACAGTACTCAATGAAATTGTTTCTATGGTCTCTATGAAATTTTTCTGCGCTTCATCGTAAACCAATGGTTCAGTTTTTTGCTGCCATTTCAACCAGTTTATTGCAAAAATAGGTTGATAAAATCCAAACGAAAACGGACTTCCGGAGAAGCTAACTGTTTCCTTATTATAATCCTGAAACCTGATGGCTGAAGTAGATGCTGAAATGTATGTTCCGGTAAGTGCAATAGACTGATTTAATGACAGTCTGGCTGAGTTTGAAAGGTTTGTAACCTGTTTAAATTCAAGACTACCGTCAGGTTGGGTTACTCCAACATTTGACTGGGTGAAATTGGGCAGATTACCCGACAAAACAAGTTGAGGACGATTTTTTGTCTTAAAATTTCTCCATCTCCAATAATAATTGACGTTCTGGTTTTGAGCATATTTTACCGAAGACGACTGTTCAATTGCCAGAGAAACAACGTCCTGAAGTTCAAGGCTAAATTTGATTGAGTCCTGTGCCTGAACAGGAACAAATGGAATATTTAAAAGAAATATAACAATTCCACGAAAACCCCATTTCATAGTTGACCGTTTCATTTATTTCAGCTTCTCAACTTTTTTTGCACTCCATAAATAGGGTGAATCGGCAAGGATTACTTTTTCCCCTTCATTTAATCCGGAAATAACTTCCAGATATTCATTCCCTTTAATGCCAAAATTTACTGTTCTGGCCACAACTTTCCCTGAATCGAGGATATAAACGGTTTGTTCTGAATTGGCCTTGAAATTATTTTCGGCCGAAATACGGAGCACGCTGTTCTTCACCGATTTCAGAACCAGCAATTTAACGGTCTGGTTCGGGATCAGTTTCGGGTTATTGCTGTTTTCCAGATGAATATTGAACTGTATTTTATTATCAGCAACGGTAGGAGTAACATTTCCGATCGTTCCGGAAAGCTTTTCATTCTCCGAAAGAACATAAACAGGGTTTCCGGTTTTTATCTGTTCCGAAAGTTTTTCGTTGATTAAACCCTTAATTTTAAACGTGGTGAGATCCGACATGGTAATCAGCATCTTATCATTTCCGACCTTCTCTCCTTCTTTTCCCGCAACCGAAAGAATTATGCCATCGGAAGGTGCCTTGATATCCGATTTTCCGAGCATCGCGATTTTATCGGCCAATTGTTTTTTCTGAATTTCAATCTGAAGATTTAGTCCTGTTTCTTCAGTTTTCATCTGCTTAAGGCGAATGGCATTTTTTTTCTGTATAACATCCAGATCTTTTTCTGCCAGTACAAGGTTTTGTTTCGTTTCGTCAATTTTAGCGGATGAAATTCCACCAACAGTCAGCAATTGTTCTTCATCAGCCAACTGCGCTTTGATAGATATAATTCGCAGTTTTTTAACCTCAACATTGTAATCCAGATCAATGCGGGCCATCTGTCCTTCGAGTTTCGAGCGTTCGAGCGAATTCGATTTTACTTCCAGTTGATCGGTAATTTGTTCGATTTCAGCATGGGTAGGTTCGGTGTCAAGTTCTATAATTACATCACCTTTTTTAACACGGCTACCTGGCTCCTTTCTGATTTTTCGGATAATACTTGTGAGCGGACTTAACAGAATGACTTCGTTTTCGGGTTCGACGGTACCAATCGCATCCAATGGAATGTACACCTGGCCTCTGTCGACGATAGATGTCTGATATTTTTTTGAATCAGCAGTCAGGAAAGAAGGAATTCCGACTATGCGGAATAAAATATAAAGAATAATCAATGCAGACAAAATCAGAACTGCAATAAAGAGTCCTTTCTTGTTTTTCATAGATGAAAATTTGGTTTAGATCACGCCAAATTTAGCAATTCAATTGGTTATTTTATCCGGAAATCGAACCTTTTTTCGCCTTCCAGGAATCCCTCGAGGCGGTCTCCGATTTTTACAGGTCCAACTCCGGAAGGAGTTCCGGTATAAATTAAGTCACCAATTTTCAGTGTAAAATACTTTGAAACGTGAGCAATAATATCATCAATCGGAAAAATCATCAGGGCTGAATTTCCTTCCTGAACGGTTTTTCCGCCAATATCAAGTTTGAATTGAATGGCATTCCGATCGGGAAACGATTGGATGGGTACAAATTCCGAACAAATAACTGCCGAATGGTCAAATGCCTTTGCTTTTTCCCATGGCAATCCTTTCTCTTTCAATGCATTCTGAACATCACGTGCGGTAAAATCAATTCCGAGACCAATTTCCTTATAATACCTGTGAGCAAATTTTTTCTCAATGTTTTTACCCAGTTTGCTGATCTTTACAATCAGCTCAACTTCATGGTGCACGTCGTTCGACCATTCCGGAATATAAAAGGGATCGTTGTTGCGAAGTAAAGCAGAATCGGGTTTCATAAACAATACCGGCTCATCCGGAATTTCATTGTTCAGCTCTTTGGCATGAGCTACATAATTGCGGCCAACACAGATGATTTTCATGGTCACGCGTATTTTTGGTTTAAATTTATTGTTTTCAGGTCATTGGCGGTCATTTACTTCGCGTCATTGTTAGTCATTCATTGCTTTTCTCACTAAAAACATCAGCCTTCTGTTACAACCAATGACAATTTAATGACTACTTTATACTACTTCATCCTCAACTTAATGGCTGTCAACACTTTCTTGGTATAAAGGGGAAATTCGTTATTCATGATCCAACCATAATAACCAGGCTGTTCGCGTAAAACTTTTTCTACCGATACTCCCTTATTCTTTCCAAAATTGATGGTTTCTATGCCATTTTCGTCATAAACAATCCGACCTACAAAGTCAACATTGGTATCGTAAGCTGAAAATTCGCTCAAAGCCTGCACATCATTTACAATTGGTTTGGAGGTTTTCCCGTGCGAATCGTCAAATTCTTCGTCTTTATAAACGTCAAGCTGCGCCTTCAGTACTTCGTAGGTTGCTTTGGTATCGGCCATCGCACTGTGCGCATCTTCCAGCGGTTTCTGGCAATAGAATTTGTATGCGGCAGACAAAGTGCGTTTTTCCATTTTATGGAATATCGCCTGAACATCGATGAATTTGCGTTTTTTCAGGTCGAGGTCAACATCGGCACGCAGAAATTCCTCTGCAAGTAATGGAATATCAAAGCGGTTCGAGTTAAATCCAGCGAAATCACAACCTTCAATAAAAAGCGCTATTGTTTTGGCAACTTCTTTAAAAGTTGGCTTGTCCTTGATATCTTCATCGTAAATTCCATGGATCTTGCTTACCAGGTCAGGTATTGGCATTTCGGGATTAATCCGCCACTGTTTTTCCTCCTCACGCCCATCAGGATGAACTTTAATCAAAGCAATTTCGACAATTCGATCGGTCACAATATTCATTCCGGTGGTTTCCAGGTCAAGAAAAACCAGTGGATTTTTAAGATTAAGCTCCATTCAAAAGTTTTAAAAAATGTTTTATTGTTTGCAAATCTACACAATTTATTCAGATGCTTCCAGGCAATGCAACTCACTTATTAAATGCTATTTGACCAGTTGTAATTTGCCTGGTGTAACCCCATTTTCATTGAATGCATCAATTTCAAACCAATACGTGTTTTTCTTATCCGGGCAATGAATTGTTAACCGCGTATTTTTAAACACCTGATAACTGTGATATAATTTATCCTTGTCGATACCGTAACGAATATTATAACCGGAGCTATTTGCTTGTTTTTTCCATGACATTTTAATGATTTGCGGGTCGCGGAAATCTCTAACAGCACGAAAATCACTAATTTTTCGAGGTCTTCGATCTGTTCCGGATCCAAAAATCCGAAATCCGGAGATTGTAAAAGTTCCGGAAGGGACATGATAATTCGTAATTTTCACATATTGGGCCTGAATAGGAATTTTCAGTTCTTCATACGGATTTCCTTGATATTCGGTGTTGGATGTTTTGTCGCTCAGTTTTTTCCAATTTTTATTATCCATGGAATATTCAAGCAAATATTGGTGGACCATTAAGGTATCACTCGCTTTGATTGGCAATTTAGGCTCAGCAAAATTCAGTTGAAAGGCATTGATCGTGCAAAGTGAACCTAAATCGACACTTAGCCATTCGCCCTTTTTACCGGTTTGAGCACTCCAGTATGTTCCGATATTTTCATCAAAAGCGGAAGTGACAGGGCATGAAGCTAAACTTGAAGATGCCTGTGCAGTTAGGTTATCAGAAAGCAACGACCATTCAGGATCAAGTTTATCAACATTAGAGTATTTGCTGTTTGGTAAAATTGTCGGATAATCGCCAAAATCAGTTTTTGCAAACAAATTCCCGTCTTTATCAAAACCGGCAGGAAAAAGACCAAAACTGGATTGAGATTTATTACCGTTATTAGCTGTCAAGCTTGCAATGTGCCACCAATTGCCATATTTATCAGTAAAAGTCGACCCATTCCCAGCCCCGCAGACAAACCCATCCGGTCGGTATGAAAGTGGATTATTCGCAGCAAATGTAAAAGGTCCTGTCGGAGAATCCGAAACATAAACGACATCGGTATAAATATTCAAATCCTTGCTCAGCTCAGCACATTGGTAATAATATTTCCCGTTGTGTTTATTCATCCACGAACCTTTAACCATCGAACTGCCTGATTTGCCTGAATTATTTTTGAGTTTCTGAGGACTCTTTTTCAAGGGATTTGTTTTGTGGCAAACAACGGGCACTCCAATGGGATTAAGCAGATTGTTCGGATCCAGTTCACGCGACATGACCCCATCATTATTCGAACATCCGTAGTAGGAATAAATCCTTCCATCGGTATCGGCAAAAATCGTAAAATCACTTATGATTGAAAGCAATATTGAACTGCTGTAGAAATCCCACTTTCCATTGACCGGATCATTGGAGCGGAATATTTTATCATTTAACGATGTGGCAAAATAAAGCCAGTCGCCAATAACAACGGCTGTTGGCGCCTGATTTTCAAACGGCAGATTTGCCACGGATATAAATTTCCAGGAAAGCAAGTCTTTGGAATACCAATAACCACCGGCATTTGAAGCAAATAAAAAATAGGAATCTTTGTAAAGCACAACAGTTGGATCGGCAAGATCATCTTTCGATGCTTTATCCAAACTGGAAGGACGACTGATGTTCAGCGGATTGCAATAGGTTTGTCCGTTTAATGTTTTTACCTGAATCCCAAGAACAAAGGCGACAGCTAAAAAAAGATATACGAATTCCTTTGTCATCGGGAGTGAATTTTTCTTGGGGCAAATATACAAAAACGCCACTAACAGATGATCACTGTTAGTGGCGTTTATCAAGTTTTATTCCGATCAGGCGTTAATCATCATCGGCATCAGAAGCATCAAAACATTTTCTTCTTCATTCTCGTTTTCGGCTGGCAAGAGAAGGCCTGCCCGTGTTGGATCTGAAAGTTCAACTTTCACATCAGTAGCCGAAAGATTCGATAAAATTTCCTGAAGGAAAGTGGATTTGAAACCAATTTCCATGTCTTCACCTTCGTACTGGCAATTCAGACGTTCAACAGCCGAGATCGAAAAATCAATATCCTGAGCAGAAACGACCAGCTGATTTTCAGTTAATTTCAGGCGTACCAGATTACTTGCCTGATTGGAGAACACGGAAACGCGACGAACAGTATTGTAAAATTCAACCCGGTCGATAATCAGTTTATTTGGATTATTGGTAGGAATAACCGAATTGTAACTTGGGTAATTTCCTTCAACCAGACGGCAGATGAGTTTAAAATTGCTCAAAGTGAAAAAGGCATTTTTTTCATCAAATTCCAGTTTTACATCAAAATCTTCTTTTGGAAGCAAACTTTTCAATAAAGCAGCGGGTTTCTTCGGAAGGATGAACGAAGCATCCTTTTCGGCCTTGGCATCGAAGCGTTTGTAACGAACCAGCTTGTGTGCATCTGAAGCCACGAATTTCATATCTTCGGTCGTCAGTTCAATAAAAATACCGTTCATTACCGGGCGAAGCTCATCGTCAGCCGTTGCGAAAAGTGTTTTGTTAATACCATTCAGAAGTACATTGTGATTCAAATTGATGGATGAAGCAAGCGCTTCGTTCAGGATTGGTTGTTGCGGAAAATCTTCTCCGTTCTGACCAACAATACTGAATTTACCATTCTGTGAAAATATTTCAATTGCAAAAGTTTCAGGATCGATCTGGAAAGTCAAAGGTTGTTCCGGAAACTCCTTCAGTGTTTCATTCATCAGTTTGGCCGGAACAGCAATGATGCCTGTTCCACTGGTATTTTCCAGTTCCAGACTTGTTATCAGCGTGGATTCCAGATCGGAAGCCGTAACGGTCAACTGATTTTCTTCCAGTAAAAACAAATAATTATCCAGAATTGGAAGCGTGTTTTTTGAATTGATCACTTTACTGATTGCAGAAAGATGACTGAGTAATTCGGTACTTGAAACAACAAATTTCATTGGTTATTTTTTTAGAGTTTTATATTTTCAGTATATTATTTGCCTTAAAATCACCTTCCTATACAAATGATGAGAAGTTCACGAATATACAAACTTTGGTATTTTTTACCTATCGATAAGTAAATATTTTATCCAAAAGAAATCAGCATTTAAATCTTCGGCGGCGAACATACACATACACAGCACCAAAGACCGAAATCAGCAAGATCGGGACCAGCACATTAATCAACTGCCAGATGAGTTTACCCTCTTTCATCCGGACTTTATCGAGCAGCCGAATTTTAAATACACGCGAACGAAGTTCCATCAAACCCTCGTCATCGCTCAAATAATTGACCGCATTCAGCAGCAAGGCTTTATTCCCGTAAACTTGTTTAGAATACCGGTCGTAACCGAGTTGCATATACTCCGGAACTCCGCCACTGATACGGTATTGATTGGCAATCAGGTTTCCATCAGAAAAAACGATCATTTTAGTTGGCACACTTTCAGGTTTTACTCCGGAAGTCTTTACGCCAAACGAATCAACCATTCGGTTTTTAAATACTGAAGTAAATATTCCTTCGAGCAAAACTCCCACCGCTTGCGATGGCTGTCGGAAGAGCCGGCGGTCAGGTGGATTATTTACACTACCAATACTGATTTCGACTGGGGCAAGTGAAACCAGCGAATAGGCCGAAGTACTCAGAATTACCGACTTCCGAACCTGTACCGACTGTCCTACTGTATCGATTGAACTCACGAATTCAGCTTTTACCCGATTAATGTTCCTGCTGACAACGTGGTTTTCCGAAGGAATAAGTAGCGGTGAATAATACCAGGGTGCCGGAGTAAATTTTGCCGGAGCTCCTTCCGGAGCAGTATTGACAGGTATCAGCAAACATTCAACATCCTGAACCAAATTGGCATTCAAGCGGATACCATACCGGAACAACTGGTCATCCAGATTCAGGTTGCGCGGAAATGCAAGTGTCATATTGCCGGTGCTCAAACTGTCGAGACTTACCGAAACCGGATCAATGAGCCAGATTATCCGGCCACCAGACATCAGATACTGATCGATGCAAAACTTCTCTTTCTCAGCAAATTTTTGGGTCGGATTGGCAACAATGAGCACTTTTACCGGATTACTTTTTGAAAGCAGCTGTTCTGCAGAAACCTGAACAACCGTATATTTTTCGGATAGCGATCCCGCAAAATCATGCGTTTCGTATTCATTCAATTCGCCTTGCCCATTCAAAAAACCAACGGTTTGTTTTTCGGTACTCATCAATTCTGAAAAAGCGGAAGAAAACTCATATTCAAGGCTTTCGATTGAATTGTTCAGATTGACTTCCTTCTGAAGTGTCTGATTGTTTTTCAGCAGATTTACACCGATCACTTTGTCGCCATATTCAATAATAGCGCCCGGAAAAATCATGCGTGTCATCGTTCCCTGGTCGGTATTTTGGCGAATATTGGTTGGTTGAATACCTTTTTCTGCCAGATTGGCAATCAGTTTATCACGTTGTTTGACGTCCGAAATCTGGTATGGATCAACAACAAACAAATTTATGTGTTGCGATGAGTAGGCATTGAAATCGGAAATTTTCTCCAGAACTGATTTCTGTAATTTCCGAAAACCGGGCGGCAATTCTCCGCCGAGATAAAAGGTAATGTTGATTGGCTTTTCGATATTTTTCACCAGTTTTTTGGAAACTTCAGTGAGTGAATATCGCTTTTCAACGGTCAGATCAAGTCGGAAAAACGCTTGTCCTGAAACAATAACCAAGACTATAGCAGCAACAAAAACCATTGCTCCGGACTTGATTTCCTTCCGAAAATTGATTTTATGGAAATGAATAATACGGCTGGTAAGGAAGAGAAAAAAGAAAATAGAAATCAGAAAATATGCCAGATCGCGCGAATCGACCACTCCCCGACTGATCGATTCGTAATGCT
Organism: Bacteroidia bacterium; assembly: GCA_037143155.1. Taxonomy (GTDB): domain Bacteria; phylum Bacteroidota; class Bacteroidia; order Bacteroidales; family Prolixibacteraceae; genus Aquipluma. Next base: position 10,406 of record JBAWZG010000050.1, on the reverse strand, counting down.
CGTTGATTCCGAAGCTGATAATGGTTTGCTGGATAGCTGATGGCAATTGCATCGCTCCAACCAAATCGAAACCAAGATAGGCAACAAATGAAAGAAACAATGCCAGAATAAAGGCAAAAACCGGATTGTCGGTCAAAGCGGAAGCCAGCAATCCAATGGCCACATAAATGGCTGCCAGAAAGAACAATCCAATGTACGCACCACAGGTTCCACCGGTATCGATGCAGCCCACCGGGTTTCCGAGAGCATAAACCGAATAAAAATAAATAAGTGTTGGCAAAAGCGAAATGCTTACCAGTAACAAACCGGCCAGAAATTTAGCCAGAACAATCTGCATTACGGAAAGAGGACGAGTCAGCAACACCTCCATGGTTCCCATACGTTTTTCTTCGGCAAACATGCGCATAGTGACAGCCGGAACCAAAAACAGGTAGACCCACGGAGCCAGAGAAAATAAGCCATCAAGCGAAGCATATCCGCCATCCGGAATATTGTAATTTCCGGGAAAAACCCAAAGAAACAGGCTGGTAGCCAACAGGAATACGAAAACAACCACATATCCTGTGAGCGATCCGAAAAAACTGGTAATTTCTTTTTTTAAGAGACTGAACATACCAAATGGAATAAAGGAATAAGGCTAAAAAGGAGGGAAATCATCATAAAAATTCTGGCGGGTACCAAACTTCAGAAATTGGACGATACCTTTGTCAATAAATATCCCAAAACGAAATTGTCCATGATTTATTTTGAAAAATTTGCCACGACTCTGTAAGGGTTCACAATGTCTTATTTCGGAAATACTTCTTGCAGTTTCACAGTTCTCAATTACTCTTTGAATCAAATTAACTGTGTTTTTTGATTTTAATTTTTTGATGTCGTTGAGAAAAGAACTCCGGAATTCAACTTTCATTTTAATGCATTTAAAACATCAGATTTGGTTACTTTGGACGTTTTCCGGGCTTCCTTACATGCTTTCAAAATAGAGATATTCTCTAACTCTTCCGCAGTTGCGATATTGGCGTTGGTAACCCCTTTTAAAAGCATTACCGCATCAAGTATCTGCTTGGCTTTTGATTTATTTTTAACATTGATGACAATTGTTTCCATTCTATTTGAATTTTGTCCAAAATTAATAAACTAAGTGATAAACACCAATTTAGTATATAAAGTCCGCAAATTACTGAACTTCTATGTTTTTGATTGCATCAGTTTACTCACCATCAAACCCGCCGCCCTCTTCGATGCACCCGGTTCACCGAGTTTGATCATCATTTCGCGGTAATCGGAAAGCATCCGTTTTTCATTTTCCGGATTATTAAGAAGATTTCCAAGTTCGAACACAACATTTTTCAGGGTAAAATTCCATTGAATCAATTCTTTAACGGCTTCTTTTTCCAAAATGATATTGACCAGCGAAACAAATTTGGTCTTCAGGAAAAAATACTTCAGGAAGTTAAACAACCATTTGGGAGTCAGGCGATAAACTACAACCTGCGGAACATTTAAAATAGCTGTTTCTAATGTAGCAGTTCCGGAAGACACGATGGCTGCCCGACTGTGAATCAGTATTTCGTAGGTTTTTCCCCAAATTACAGGAACCTTACTTTCCTTCATAAATGGCTGGTAGAACTCAATTCCCATGTTGGGCGCTCCGGCAATGATGCACTGATATTCAGGAAACTGAGCCGCTGCCTCAAGCATGGTTGGTAACAATACACTGATTTCACCTTTTCTGCTTCCTGGCAAAATAGCCAGAACTGGTTTTTCAGGCAAGTTGTTTTCAGTCCGGAATCGCGGAAAATCCGTAGCCATTTTATTTTCCAGAATGGCATCAAGCAAAGGGTTTCCGACATAATTCACCGGATAGTTGTATTTCCGGTAAAAATCGGTTTCGAAAGGGAGAATGGTAAACAATTCATCCACAGACGCTATTATTTTGTGAACGCGTTGTTCTTTCCAGGCCCAAACTTTGGGGGAAATATAGTAGAAGGTTCGTATTCCGTGGCCCTTGGCGAATTTTGCCATCCGGAGATTAAATCCGGGATAATCAACCAGGATCAGAACATCCGGTTGAAAAGCCAGCATATCCTGTTCGCAAAACCGGAAATTCTTCGTGATCGTCCGTATATTCATGATTACCGGTACAATGCCCATAAATGCCAGATCGCGGTAATGTTTCAGAACGGTCATTCCGGCCTGTTCCATCAGTTCGCCACCAAATCCACGAAAATGTCCATCAGGATCAATCAAACTGATTTCTTTGATCAAATTTGAGGCGTGTAAATCGCCAGAAGCTTCACCGGCTAAAACGTAATATCTCATAGAGTTTCAAGTTCCAAATTTTAAGTTTTAAAGCAGCAATCATTGATTGTATTTACTCGCAGCATTTTACTACGAATGACGCGAAGCAAATGACCATGAATGACTTTCCCTTTCCTTCTTTCCATTTTCCGATGACCAATGACCCTTTCCTACAATACTTTGGCAATCAGTACAAAAAAAGCATACATAAAAGTTGCCATGATCACGCCACGGGCAGCCATATCGTATTTCATGCGGTAAAACAGGAAGAAAAATCCGAGGTTAGGGAACACGCAAAGGCTGAGTATTTTCAGGAATATTTTCATTTGCCAGACATTCCGGAGGAAAGCCGTAAAATCCGTCGCACTGTAATTTACTTTATAAACGATCAGGAAAATAATCAGCGGTGCAATTATTCCGATTAGCCAACCGGTAAGCAGTTGATCGTAGCGGTTTCGTTTACGCGGCCTCATACTAAAACCTCCAGCTTTTCATGGTCTCAAAAGTCTGGTAGCAAGTCATGTCGGCATTTACAGGAACTACGGATACAAACCCGCCTTCGAGGGCATGAATGTCGGTACCCGGAACATCTTCCTCATGATTTTCAAAGTATCCGGCCATCCAGTAGTAATCACGGGTGTGCGGATCGGTGCGTTTTTCAAACTCTTCCACCCATTTCCCTGCAGTTTGCTTGCAAACCTGGATGCCGCGAATTTCGCCCTTGGGAATATTCACATTCAGGCAAACAAACGGAGGCAGTCCATTTTCGGCCACCTGTTGAAAAACCCGGGCAACATAAATTTTTGCCCTTGAAAAATCGGCTTCAGCATCGTAATCGTTCAACGAAAAACCGATGGACGGAATGTTGTGGATACAACCTTCAATAGCTCCGCCCATAGTTCCTGAATAAACAACGCTGATGGATGAATTTGATCCGTGGTTGATACCTGAAACCACAAAATCAGGTTTTGTGTCGAGCAACTGGTTCATCGCCAGTTTAACACAATCAACAGGTGTACCCGAACATTTGTACACCTGGTATCCGGGTTCGTCGATTGTTTTTTTTATGCGGATCGGATGATCAACCGTTATGGCATTCGACATCCCTGACCGGTGTGTATCTGGTGCCACAACAACTACATTTCCAAACAGGCGCATTACTTCGGTCAATTCCTTTAATCCTTTGGCCGAAACACCATCATCGTTTGTGATTAAAATCAGGGGGCGATCGTTCATATCTGTTTTTTAGAATGCTCACAAAGATAAATGATTGTGTCAGACAAAAGCGACTGTCATGAAATTTTAAGTTGCTAATTTTTCAGTACCACCCTTATTTCATCTCCATTCTCCCACTTCCGCGAAATCTCGCAATATTCTCCGGGATTTGCCACATATTTCACATTTCCATGGGTTACCAACGGATGAACAGCCCACGAAGGAATCCGGATAAACACATCCATAAAACGCAGATCTCCGCATTCACTCTTTAAAATCATCTCGTTACCATCCGGGTAATCGGTCTGTTGTATGAGTTTCACGCTTCCTCCTGTAGTATGCTGATAACTCATGCTGGACGAACTAATTATATTGACAAAAACCTGATCGTAGATTTGGGTATAAATTACTGATTTCAGAAGTTTTTCAGACAAAACCGGTTTTTTTGATTCGTAAAGCAACTTTTCAAGAATGTCGGCGAACCTGATTTCTCCGGAAAATTTCAGCAGTCGGACATTTAATTCGGCCCATTTCCCAATGACTGCGGTATTTCCTTCCATTCCAGAGGTGTTTTTCCTGAAACTTTCCCATTTTGAAGTCAAACTTTTCCATGATAAATCTGATTCTGTCTGCCTGACTTGTCCCAGAAGAACAAGCATTTCATCCAATTTGGCATTTATTTCACCGGATTCCTGAATGTTTTTTTTACTTTCAATCCGGAGTGAATCAGTGAGTAAATATTTACCGATCTGACCATCCAAAGTAATCTGTTTCTCCGAAAGCGATTTGGAATCCACGATATTCAACCGGTTCGGATTACTTCCACAAGAAAAGAGAATCAATATGATCCCGGTGAAACCCAAATTTCGTATTTGCTTCATGCGACTATTTTTTTCTTCTGAAACATTTTTATTATCAACAGGTTCAAGCCGATCATCCAAATTTCCTATATTTGTGCCAATCAAAAAGGCCGAATCATGAAACTCACTTCAATTCCGGCGGTCACTATTTCCGCAATCTGCTAAATTCCGAAAAACAGAAAGCAGTTCCCCGTTGTTATTATCCCAGTATTTTTCGTATTAATACCATTTTATCATGTCTGATAAAAAAGCTATATCAATATATAAATCCCTACAATCCATTCAGTTCCGTTCATTATGGACTGATGTAAAAGAAGCCATTGCCGGAAGCGACCGCGATTTTACGAGCGACAGCATTGGGAAAGCACTGCTCATTCTTTCCATCCCAATGGTTTTGGAAATGATCATGGAATCCATTTTTGCCGTGGTAGATATATTTTTCGTTTCAAGGCTGGGTGCCAATGCAGTGGCCACTGTCGGAATTACCGAATCGAGCATGACCATCGTTTATGCTTTCGGAATGGGGCTCAGCACGGCAACCACCGCTTTGGTGGCGCGACGAATTGGCGAAAAGAAAGCCGGAAAAGCCGGTATTGTAGCTTTTCAGGCTATCATTGCGGGCCTGTGTGTTTCCATTCTGATTGCCATTCCGGGAATAATTTACGCCAAAGATTTTCTTTTGCTGATGGGTGCTTCCAAAGAAATGGCCGAAGCGGGATACCTGTTTCCAGCAATCATGTTTGGCGGAAATGCTGTTATTATGCTGCTTTTCATTATCAATGCAATCTTTCGAAGTTCGGGCGATGCGGCAGTTTCTATGCGGGTTTTGATCATGGCTAACCTGATCAACATCATTCTCGATCCGCTGCTGATTTTTGGCATCGGACCATTTCCTGAACTTGGATTGAAAGGCGCTGCTGTTGCAACTACAACCGGACGAGGATTGGCAGTCTGTTACCAATTCTACCTGCTGTTTTATGGAAATAAACGAATCCGGCTCGAACTTCATCACCTCACGATTAAATTGAAGGTCATGTTTCAGCTGTTCAAACTTGGTGCCGGAGGAATTCTTCAGTACATTATTGCCACTTCAAGCTGGATTGCCCTCTACCGGATTATTGCAGTTTTGGGTTCGGAAGTGATGGCGGGTTATACCATTTCAATACGGATCCTGGTTTTTGTCTTGCTCCCATCCTGGGGTTTGAGCAATGCAGCGTCAACACTGGTCGGACAAAATCTGGGGGCAAATCAACCAAAACGTGCTGAACGCACCGTTTGGATCACTGCCTTTGCAAACATGATCCTGCTTGGCTCGGTAGGAATGATACTGATTATTTTTCCGGAGACTTTTATTCGGCTCTTTATCAATGATCCCGGAGTAATCATCAATGGTTCCATCAGTCTTCGGATTGTCAGTTTCGGATTTGTTTCCTATGCGTTGGGTATGGTTATGACACAAGCCTTTAACGGCAGTGGCGACACTTCAACCCCAACCTGGATCAACCTGTTTTGCTTTTGGCTGTTCGAAATTCCACTGGCCTATTTTCTGGCCATAGTTCTGGATATGAAAATTCAGGGAATCTCAATTTCAATTGTTGCCGCTGAAACTGCTTTAACAATCACTGCATGGTATTTTTTCAGGAAAGGGAATTGGAAAAAAATTATGTTGTAAGTGTTATAATTTCATTTATCTTTAGCTCACCTATTCATACTAAATTCTATCATTACTGTATCCTGTTTTCCAAATTCCCATGAAACAACTCATCCTTTTCTCAGGCTCTTTTTTCATTTTCATGTTTTTTTTCGCTTCCTGCAAACCAACTGACAGTAGTAAAGATGAACAGGTAACTGATCAGATCTTCAACGGAATGGTAACCGGACCCACAACTGAAGTAGCCAATAGTTCGGTGGGATTATCCGGAGCCATCATTAATATCTCAAAGCCTCAATCTCCTGTTGATGGCATGGAAATATCAATTCCGGCAAATTCATTCTCTACCGTTCAAACAGTAAAAGTTTCATATGCAGAAATAAAAAGCCATAAGTTTGGACCAAATTTCAACCCGATTTCGCCCATGATTACAATTGGATGCGACGGAGGATATTCCAATGATATTATGAGCGTTACAATTCCTGTAAAAATTCCTGCCGGACATATTCCGTTAGGTTTTTATCTGGATGAAACAACTGGAAAACTTGAAGGTATTCCAGTCAATACCTATACAGCTAATTCGATCACGCTACTGACCAGGCACTTCCTACCTTCAAGCAAATTGAAAAGTGGAAATATCAACTTAAAAAGTGCCATCTCAGCAGGCGCAAATATTGTCATCAGCTCAATAGCAGAAAGTGTGCTGGATTTACCGCCTATGATTACTTCAGGCTTCAAACCAGGAGTGGATGACTGGGAATTCGTCAACTTTGGATCCTATATCGCAACAAGTGGACATTGCGCTGGACAAAATATGACTGCCATGTGGTATTATTTTGAGAAGAAGGCCTCTGATGGTAGCCTGTTCAATAAATACAGTGACAATGCTAACCTTTGGGAAGATAATGCCAAAGGATACAGGTTTTGTTCGGTTGTTCAGCAAGACCAAAGTTGGAGCGGCGATGTTCAAAGTTTCTTTGAAAAATACATCGACAAAAATCAGGAGTTTGATAAACAAAAACTCCTCACAATTGCAGGTACCATGTTGATTACTGGCGAACCGCAGGCTGTGGCTATTTATAGAGCTAACGGAAAGTTTAATACGAATGGCACTCCCAAATATAATGGTCATGCATTGATATGCTACCAAATATCAGTAAGCGAAGGGAAAATGTATATTAGCGATCCTAATACTCCTGGAACCGGGCAAACCATCAACTTTGCAAACAACAAATTCAGTCCCTATTTGGCTAAACTTAATGGGAATGATGCTGCTGAATCCTATCCTTTTATTTCCTATTATGCGAAAACAGCTGTCATTGAATGGGATAAAATTGGAAAACGCTGGGGTGAATTAGTCAACAATACAATTGGAACAATAGCTCCCAATATATTTCCAGCCTATACTATTTGGGTAAAAGACAAGATAAATGATTTTGAACTGAAGAATGAAATGACTGTCACAACTGACACATTAAGAACATATGTTGAATGCCCGACTGCCGGAATTTTTGTTCATGTAAATGGTAAAGACATTATCAGTTCGCAAGTTTATGACACCAAAGGAGCAATTATAAGTGAGCAAAACGTTAATAAACCACCCGACTGGAGTTTGAGCCCAGGTTTATACACAAAATTAACTCCTGGCCTTAATAAATTGGGATATTCTATCATAGGATGGAATTCAAAGGCTCTTTTTAATAATAGCACAAAAAACAAACCATTGTTCATTGATTTCAAATGGATCAACGTCTATTACACAAAATTGGAAATTAGCCCAAATCCAATTATTGGCGAACCAGATAAGGAAATTGTAATCACTGCCAGAACATTCAAATCAGCGCCTAAAAATGCAAAATATGTTTGGAATTTTGGTGATGGAACTTCCGAAGTCACCGTAACTAACGACAGTATTGTCAAATACAAATTTAAGAAATCGGGTGACTTTAATGTCGTTTTAAAGCTATACGATAATTTAACCAATGAATTGAAAGGTACTTCTGCTGCTAAAGCGACGATCGGTAAAAACTTCGTGAAATTTTCGTTCTACTTTTCTGTAAGTTGTAACTCAAAAACAACTGATCTTAATGGAAATACTACAACCGGCACGAATTGGGAACAGATTTCTTTATTTCAAATTCCCTGTGTACAAAAAGGTAATATAATAACTGCCAATTGGAATGGCGTTTACCAAGAACAACACAAAGGTTCTGCCACTTTTACCCTGGAAAGTGATCATACCGTGTCGTTTACTGTATCTGACCTGGGAACTTTCAGTGATTATATTCAGACTACCTCTGCAACCGGAAAAGGCGTATTACTAGCGGATGATAATCCTTCATTTTGGCAAGGTTACTCAGCTCCCGAGAGTTTCAGCGTTTTGAAAACGGCTTCATTTAAAAAAGTATTCAACACCAATTGGAGTATAGAAAATACAGGTTTTTATTTTGACCCGATTTATGCAGGTCAACACGCACTAAAAATTACATTTTATAATTAGATCAATCCAACACTTATGAATATTGAAAGGGTGTTCAAAAAGGAAAGCAGTAAATGAACTGATCTTATTGTAAAATCTTAAGTAATGATTGATTCATGTAACGACAAGTTCCTTAGTTTTGGTGCTGTCCCGGTAGCAATCCCCACCACAATCAGCGTCATCACTCCGCCAAATACAACCGACGGAACCAAACCAATCAGGCTGGCGGCAGCACCCGATTCGAAAGCGCCCAGTTCATTCGAAGAACCGACAAATATACTGTTGACTGAGGATACGCGGCCTTTCATTTCGTTGGAAGTAAACAGTTGCAATATACTGCTCCGCACAACCACACTCACAAAATCCAGGGAACCGCTCAATAACAGACAAGCAGCCGACAGATAGAAATTCTTTGACAATGCAAAAACAATCATGCATATACCGAAGCCGGCAACACTGTACAACATTTGTCTTCCGGAATTTTTAACCGGCGGATAAATAGTCAACAGCACTGACATCAATATTGCGCCAATAGCCGGACAGGCGCGCAAGATACCCAATCCTTCAGGACCTACTTTCAGAATATCAGAAGCAAAAACCGGAAGCATGGCTACTGCCCCGCCAAAAAGAACCGCAAACATATCCAATGTGAAGGCACCCAACAGAACCTGATTTTTAAAAACATAGCGGATTCCTTCACCAATTCGCACAAAAATACGGTCATCATGATCGGGATTCTGTACTACTTTCCCGGGACTTTTAATCAGAAAGATCAGGATTACGCAGATCAGGAAGAAAGTAAATACGAGTAAATATGCCGGAACGATTCCGAAGAATCCATACACCAGGCCGCCCAGTGCAGGCCCGGTAACAGCAGCGACCTGCCAGACTGTACTTCCCCAGGTTGCCGCTCCGGCCAGAAGTTCACGGGGAACAAGCTGCCCCAAAAGTGCATTGTGAGCAGGCATTAGAATTCCACGAGTCAAACCAACTAAAAATATGGTGAAGAAAATTGGAAAAGTTCCGGTCAAAAAACGGATAAAGTCTGAATGGATGCTGGTTCCCAACAATATTGCAGAACCGAGCAGAAGAATAAAACTGGTGCGAAAGATGATCCGCTTCCGATCCCAGATATCCACAAAATGGCCCGCAAACAGGGCAATGCCTACCTGTGGAATGACTTCGGTCAGGCCAATCATTCCTAACGAAAGCGGATTTCTGGTGATGTCGTATAATTGCCATCCAACAATTACAGCCTGCATGAGAACGGCTGCGGTCATAAAAAACCGATATCCCATGAATAGCTGGAAATTTCGGATGTGCATCACGGCAAAAGTCTCATGCGAAAATTTCTTTTTCATTCTTATCTGCTGGAATTAAACCTAAATTTTTAACCCGACTTTTATCCTTCGGCAGTGGCAAATATAGATATTCTATTTACCGGTAAAATACCTTAAGCGCTCTATTCTTTAATAAGACAGATCAATTGAATGACTTTATTGTCGTACTTTTAAAATCAAAATTCAAAATAAACAACATGGGCACACTTGGAAATTTAATCTGGCTAATCTTTGGTGGTTTTCTGGTTTTTCTGGAGTATATGGTCTCCGGCTTATTGCTCTGTCTGACAATTGTAGGAATTCCATTTGGCATTCAGGCATTTAAACTCGCCATGCTTGCTTTGTGGCCTTTTGGCAAAACTATTGTTTTAAAACCGGGAAATCCGGGATGTTTGTCAACCATCATGAACCTGATCTGGTTACTTATCGGCGGAATTTGGATTGCTTTAACTCACTTGATTTTCGGAATATTGCTCGGAATCACCATCATCGGAATTCCCTGGGCCAAACAACATTTCAAATTGGTATCATTGGCACTGACTCCGTTTGGACGGGAAATT
>JBAWZG010000049.1:0-21993 GCA_037143155.1 Bacteroidia bacterium | reverse complement strand
CCCATCAATTTTTTGTCGCCTTTCAGGAAATGGCGAAGTAAGATGGCTCCAACCATTGGTAAAAAGTAGAACCAACTCAATGATTTGAGCAGAGCCACTAAAAACCCGTGAACATCAGCCTGCCTGGCTTTCATGAAAACCAAGTCAGTAAGCAATATGATGATAAAGAAGACAATTAACTGGATAGCTTTTGCCCGGAACTTCTCTTTGTTTTCATTGAATAAATTGAAAATAAAACCTGCAACAATCGGCAGAATTATCATATTCAGGATATCCAGCATCATGCTCCAAAAGTTAACCTCGATATACTGTCCTCCAAGCATTTTCATCAGGAATGGAGTGACAAAAGGTGAAATTAATGTCGAAATCGCGCCGATGGTTACCGCCAAAACCAGGTTGGCATGTGCAATGTACGACATCACATTGGAAGCCAATCCGCTTGGAACACAGCCGATCAGGATAATCCCGGCAGCTATTTCAGGAGGAAAATTAAATATGCGCGAAATGCCAAAAGCAACTAATGGCATGATCAGGTAATGCGACCCGACCCCGATGATTACTCCTTTGGGCATTTTTATCACTCCGGTAAAGTCGTTCAGACTCATTTGCGATCCCATGCCGAACATGATAATCTGCAAAAGCGGAACGATGAGTGTTTTAAATTGAAAACTACCTGCGCTCGTAAAATACTGAGGGAAAAACATGGCAGCGGTAACTCCGGTAAAGATCCAGACCGTATAGGAAAGTCCTTTAACTGATGTGAATCCCCGAACGCCAATGGCGAGCGACAAAAACATTGCAATGAGAAAAGGACCGGCATTTTCAAGATTTCCGGTAAAAATCAGAAGAAGTGTGATAATCAGAAACAGCACTGAAAATCCGATAGCTATTTTGTACGAATTTATTTTTTTCATGAAGAAGCAAGCTTTGTTGGCAAACTGAATGCCCCTCCCCAAGGGGAGGGAGCAAGAATCGGGACTATTTTATAGCCTCCCCTTGCAAGGGAGGTTTGGATGGGGCTATTTTTAACTAAATACCCTGTCGTGGGAACGTTTGTCGTTCCATTCATCAGTCGGAGCAAAGAAACTTTTATCCTTTGCATGCAAATGCTCTTTCACAACATCCTCGTTTAATTCGATTCCTAATCCTGGAGCATCGAGCGGAACATTGGCAAAACCCTTTGTAATCAATTGTCTGCCATCGGTGGTCTTTACTAAACTTTCCCACCAGCTCAGATCAACCGAATGATGTTCGAGTGCTAAAAAGTTTTGGGTAGCTGCCGCGCAATGTACATTGGCCATGAACGAAACCGGAGTTCCGGCCTGATGCATTGCCATGGCAACACCGTGTTCCTCGGCATAATCGCCAATCCGTTTGGTTTCCAATAGTCCGCCTGAAGTTGAAATGTCAGGATGAATAATATCCACTGCATGGATATCGATCAGTGGTTTGAAATTTTTCAGCAGATAGATATCTTCACCAGTTAAAAGTGGCGTTTCAAGGGCATCAGACATGGTTTTCCATTGGTCGGTTAATTCCCAGGAAACGATATCTTCCATCCAGGCCAGCCGGTATTTTTCGAGTGCCTTTCCAAGCCGTATTCCGTTATTCAGGTCGAAATGCCCGTAATGATCAGTGGATAAAGGTATTTCATAACCAACCAAATTACGGGTATCGTCAGCAATTTTGGCTAAAATGTCGATTCCCTTTTCTGTAATTTGTATTCCGGTGAACGGATGCTGGGTATTTCCGTACGAGGTATAATTACTCTGGTCACCCCATTGAGCAAGGTTTTTATCATTCGATTCCCAGAATTTGGAATTTACAAGTGTCCCTGGTATCCCTTTTAATTCTCCGATGGACAAATCCATTTTCAGCCAGGTATATCCTTGTTCTTCTGTGCGATATTTGATCAGTTTCAGTTGTTCTTCTTCAGATTTTGATTCGGGTGTATCGGCATATAATCTGACTTTGTCACGATATCTTCCGCCTAACAGCTGCCATGCGGGAACATTGTAAGCTTTGCCGCATAAATCCCAAAGTGCCATTTCAACACCACATACTCCACCAGCCTGACGCGAAGGACCGCCAAACTGCCGAATGCTTTTAAAAATCATTTCCACGTTGCAGGGATTCATCCCCAGAATACGGCTTTTCAGCATCAGTGCATAACGGACATCGGCTCCGTCACGAACTTCGCCGAGGCCGTAAATTCCCTGATTGGTATCAATACGAATAATTGCTGTGCCACCAAGAACGGTAGTCAGAGCATATCGCATATCTGTAATTTTCAATTCAGAAGGATTTGATGCACGTGAAACGCTTTGCGTAGTTTGTGCTATGGTATCCTCTATGGATAAATGCATTAAACCGCCCAAAGCCAAACCTCCCATAGCGGTCTTCTTCAGGAAATTACGACGGTTATTACTTGTAGTTGGATTCGCAATTTCTGCTGCGACAGCTTCTTTTTCTTTATTCTCAAGCTTTCTATTTTGGTCAGCAATTTGCTGAATAATACTTTTCATGATTTATTAAGTTTAGTGGTTAAAAAAAATAATTCTTCTTTCAGAATTTTCCAGTATTATTTTAACTTGATATGGTATAGTCCAGTCACCCCGAATTTATTTCGGGGTCTCACACGGTTAAGGGATGCCGAAACAAGTTCGGCATGACGATCCATCAAAAATCATTAATACTGCATTAGTAATTCCTTTCTTTCAGGTAATTGTCCAGTTCAGCTTTGGTCATTGGTAATTTACCCGGGTAATTATTCAGCCAGTTCAGGAAATCTTTCTTGATTTCTTCACTCCATTCACTATCAATTTCGCCGGCCAGATATTTTTTCTCACGCAGGCGTTGGTGTCCAAATTCGTCGCGAAGCGCGGTAACTTCTGAAGTCAGAACCAAATCTTCGACCAGATAAGCCGGAATGAAAATAACTCCGTATTTTTTCGCCAGAACGATGTCGCCCGGCAAAACAGTAGCGCGTCCAACGCGTATCGGAGCATTTATTGAAGTGAGCATCATTTGCTGAATATAGGAAGGATCGGAGCCTTTGATCCATCCGTTAAACCCTTTGATTTCAGAAATACCTTCCTGATCTCTGACTGAACCGTAAAAAACCACGCCACGTTGCGATTTGGCATAAATTGAATTTCCAAGGTTATCGCCAATTAAGGTACCATCGGCAATTTTGCCGTATGCATCAGCAACATACACATCCCCGTTGGTCAGTGCATCAATCGGCCATGAATTGGTTCCGCCTTTTTGAGCCCGGCCCTCAATTTTCCCCTCTTCCTTAATCTGTTTTTCGAGATCTGGCCGAAGCGGCATATACTGGGCTGTTACCACACGTCCGGTCATTGCTTCTTCCGGATTAATAATCGTCCAGTCACCTTCGAACTGATTCTGAAATCCCTTGTTGCGTAAAACGCCCCAGGCTTCCTCGATGGAGATCTTTTTTAATCTTTCCAGAATGGCATCGGATACTTTTGGCCTTCCGTCGGGGAAACGCTCCCCTTTCCATTCTGCTGTTAATGTTTTAATGTATTCGGGCGATGAACCAACACGCTGTGCGTTGCCAATGAAGCTTCCCAATACAAGAACCACGATCAAAATGACATGTTTTTTCATAACAATAAATCTAAATAAATTAATAATTCAAGTTTCTTTTTTTTCTCAAGTTAAATTTCAAACAGGTCGTTCATATGAACCATCTGATGGTCTCTCAACATTAAATTGCCTGCCAATACGACTGTTTTCTCATTTTCATTACCGAGGCTTGAAACAACTGCATCGGCATGTGATAAATCTTCATTTTTTGTATATTCATTTATGGTTGCAAGCACTTTAATATGTGCCTCTTTTCCTGAAATAACCCCATTCTCCGAATCTTCAATGACAAGCACTTCATTCGCAGAGAAGCCTGTCTTTTCCAATGCCAGTAAATATATTTCAGGATCAGGCTTCTTTTTTGTAACCACATCGCCTGCCAGAATGAGATCGATTTTAATTTCAGCCAGCAAGGAATTCAGAATCGACTTAACGGCCTTTTCGTTTGATGTTGTACAAATACCTATAAGAATACCCATTTCATTGGCTTCTTTCATGATCCGTTGAATTCCGGGCCGCAAAGGCAACATATCGGTTTCTATGAGCGAAATAAATAGTTCCGTTTTCAGCAAATGAAGTTGCTGGACAAGATCGTCCAAGGACTTCCCCTCCGGAAAATATTTTCGGCCTTCCCCCTGAAAATAGAATTTCATCCGCTCTTTTCCCCCGGCAATTTGCAGCAATTGGTGATATTCTTCCACGCTCCATTCGGCCTTAATTCCGGATTGTGCAAATGCCTGGTTAAATGCTACCCGGTGACCATCCTTTTCGGTGTCAACAATGGTCCCATCCATATCAAAAAGAATTGCCTTAAGTTCTTGCATAACGATTTTCTATATTGCTTTTCCAGCGCTGCCCAATAAATCGATCCAGTATTCTATCCGTTCTTTCGTTGCCATTTTTACATGTTTATCCAACTTTCCGGGATCGTATTCTTTCAGGTGGCCCGACATATAGTCGAAGGTACTGTCCATCAGAATATATTTCAGATTGGTGGAAACATTGTATTTTGAACCTCCATTTTCGATCAGTCTCTTTACCGTAATTTCACTCAGGCCGGTACCACCATGAATAACCAAAGGAGTTCTCACTTCAGGAGTATTCAGTTTCTGATAAATTTCGCCCAACCGAACAAAATCAATAACCGGATTGTCGGTCTGATAGATTCCGTGAGCTGTGCCGATGGCCGGGCCAAAAAGATCAATTCCTGAACGCTCCATAAACTCAAGAGATTTTTCAGGATCGCAAAGTTGTGCATCGTCAGCGGCCACTTTAATCTGGTCTTCAACTCCTGAAACCGTTCCCAATTCACCTTCAACCGTAATGCCACCAATGGCATGACAGTAATCGCTCACTTCGCGGGTCCGTTTAATATTTTCCTCGAAATCGAGATGAGAACCATCAAACATGATGTTGGTGTATCCAAGATCGGCGCATTTTTTGCAAAAATCAACATCGGTACAATGGTCGAGGTGCAAACAAACCGGAATGGAAACCGACTGAGCCAAAGCCCTGAATACGGCGACCACCACTTCAGGTTTTAAAAATTTAGCCGGTGTAACTGATGTCTGAACAATTACCGGAGCATTTCGCTCTGCAGCAGCCTCAATAACTGCCACCATCTGAACCACACTGGTAATATTAAACGCACCAACCGCGTATTTTTCCTGACTGGCTTTCACAAGCATTTCTTTAGCTGAAACTATCGTCATTTTTCTGATGATTTAAATTTTCAAAATAGATTTTCCCCAACATCGCTGCGCCCTGTAATGAGCTCTGATCGATGTATTCAAACTGGTAATCTCCGATCCATTTTCTTTTTACCAGGTCCATATTCCGGATATTCTGAGCACCTCCGGTCAGTTTTATTTTGCTGCTAAGTCTGACCACTTCAGAAACTTCTGAGAGATGGGAAGACATGTACAAATTGTTGCCTTTCAAAACAGAGATCAAAAAATCATCTCTCGAAGTATTGACATCAATTCCTGAAAAGCTTGCTTTCAGAGCCTGCACACTGTATCTGGATCCCTGAAGATACGGTTCATAAAAAGGAACATCCTTTCCGATTTTGTCTTCGATCACTTTGGGAATGTACTCATTGTAAAACTGTTCGTCAGTCATTTCGCTGCAGAATACGGATTGAAACCAATCGAGCGATTTCCCACCGGTATTCAGAACGAATAAAGTCATCCACAAACCGGGTAAAATGTGCGAACGGATATTATATCCGGCAGAGCCCACCGGTTTGTCCAGGCAAACCATCATGATATCGCAGGTTCCTGAAATGTGCAAAATATCGCCAGGCTTATTGATGCCCGCTGAAAAAGCGGACAACACCGCATCGTTTCCCCCGCATAAAACTTTGCAGGATGATGGTAATCCGGTTAATTCGGCAACTTCAGGATCAATCTGCCCAACCGACTGAAACGACTGAAACAGTTCGGGTAATTGATCTTCAGAAAGAGTAAGCTCTTTCAGAAATTCTGAATTCCAGCTCAGATCATTGTCTCTTGTATTGTACAGTCCTGTGATCGATGTTGTTGACGGATCAATAGCCCATTTTCCGGTCAGCTTGTGGATCAGAAAAGTGTTGGTGTGACCGAATTTAAAAGTCTGCTTATACACTTCAGGCAGATTTTCTTTAATCCAAAGGATGGAACTCAGCGATGAGCCACCTGAAACCGGAAGGTTGCAAGCCTTTTCGAGAAGCTTCCCTTCACCGATTTTGGTACGGATCGCCAATGCCTGACTATGCGACCGCTGATCGAGAAAAAGTATTGCTTTGGTAAGCGCATTTCCAATTTCATCCATGGCAACCAGGCCCGGAGTGGTCACAGAAAATGACACCAAATCAACTTCTGCCAGTTTTTTTCCGAAAGACTTACACCCTTTAATCAGCTGCTGCCACCAGATTTCAGGATCAATCTCAGCCTTCTCCTCATTAAATATATCTACCTCATAGTTTTGCTGGTAAACCTCTTCCATTGTCAGGGATTCATTAAAAATTCCCATCTTAAAATTGGTGGTTCCAACATCTATGGCGAGGATTTTAATGCTCATTGGGATAGATCTCCTGAATTGAATTTCTGATTTTTTCCACTTCCTGTGCAGAAAGCCTTTTTAATGGCAAACGTAATTCACCACCCACGAGGCCCACTGCATCCATCCCGGCTTTTACTCCGGCAACACCACTTTTTCCTGAAATCAGACTATTTAGTTTGATGGCTGTTTCCTGAAGTATCTTTGCCTTTTCTTTGTTCCCGCTGATGTATTGTGTGTAAATCCGCACCGGTAGTTCAGGAAGAAAGTTTGCTAAAGAAACTACGCCACCGGTGGCATTTTTTTCGAGCATCTGGTATAAAGTATTCACTGTTCCCGTTAGTACCGATAACTTTGAACTCAGCTCTTTTTCGGCTTTACTGCTGTCTTTAATCCCAACTATTTGATCGAGTTCTGCAAGCCGGTTAATCAACTCAGCTGAAAAATCGACACCGGTAAAACCGGGAGCATTATAAATCAGTATCGGAAATGGAGAAATTTTGGCCAGTTCAAAATAATACTGGAAATAGTCCTCATCGGTAAATTTTCCCCTGAAATAGAATGGAGGTTGTACCAATAAATAATCAATCCTGAAATGGCGTATCTTTTCAATAAATGCTTTTGCAAGGAAGAGACTTTCGTACATTACACCAACGACTATGGTTTTTCTTCCGGCAACCAGTTGAGTAGAAGTTTCGACTATTTTTATTTTCTCCTCATCACTCAGGCTTTTGTTCTCACCATTGGACCCAAGCAGAAGGATTCCATTCAGCTCTGTACCAAGGTAAAATTGCATATTTTTTGACAAACCAATGTAATCAACCTCTTCGTCCAGACTAAAAGGAATATTTATGGGAGCAAAAATGCCTGCTAATTTATTCATCGTCATTGGTTTATTCAAAAAATGGAACTCCGGGAGTGGCATATTTACGCATACCTTCTTCATTGATTTCGACACCGATGCCCGGTTTATTCAGCAATTGGATAAACCCATCGGTAACCATTGGCCCGTCGAACGAAACAATTTCTTTGAACATCGGATCGGTATGGAAATAAATCTGCCATTCCAGAATCATAAAGTTCGGTACAGAAGCACAGACATGACAAGAAGCCATTGCTCCCAGAAATGATGCCACCATGTGAGGCGCAAACGGAACATAGTACAGATTGGCCAGGTTGGCAATTCGTTGCGCTTCGCCTAAACCACCAGCTTTTTGAAGATCGGGCATGATGATATCAAGGGCACCAGTTTCGAGCGCTCTCCGGAAACCATGTGCCAGGTAGAAGTTTTCGCCAGCACAAATCGGAGTACTTGTCGATTGGGTGATGTCGCGGTAGGCATCAATATTTTCAGCAGCAACCGGCTCTTCGAGCCACATCAGATTGAGTGGTTCCATTCGCTTTGCAACCTGAAGGCCAGTCAGTTTATCGTATCGTCCATGCATGTCGACACAAATATCTATTTTAGGACCAACCGCCTGCCTGACAGCTGCAATCTGGTTATACATCCGGTCTAATTCTGCCGGACTGGCTGTCCAATTGTAAGCATCATACTTGTTTGGGTCGTTTGCTTCATCAATGTCAAACTTAACCGCATTAAAACCCATTTTTACTGCTCTCGTTGCAGATTCAGCATAGACATCGGGTGTCGGCTGATTTTCGCGATAGAGCGCGGTGTCGCAATAAACCCGGATTTTATCCCTGAATTTTCCACCCAGAAGCTGGTAAACAGGCAAACCCAATGCTTTTCCGGTCAGGTCCCATAAAGCAGTTTCAACGGCAGTCAAAACAGCGACGTACATTCCAGACTGAGCGCCTTCGAAGAAGCCGGATTTACGGATATCTTCAAAAAGACGATTTACATTTAAAGGATTTTTTCCTTTAATCCGTTCGCCAAACATTTTCACTAACTGATAAGTTCCGGGAGTGGCATCAACGCCTTCACCACAACCCCAGATTCCCTGATTGGTATGTATTTTAACGAAAAGACTGTGCCCGTTCCGGATGTAACCACATTTGATTTCTGTTATTTTCAAATCGCTCGGACTGGATGATAGCGGAGCATTCTCCACTGCAGTTTCCAAACCTTTTCCGAAGCCGGAAAAAGATGCAAAACCCAGAGCAGCAGTCACTGCACTTTTTGTTAGAAAATCACGTCTTGAATTTGTCATTTGGTTAAATTGGTTTAGGTTAATTTACCAGGTACGTGTTTTAAGCAATTCTTTTATTTGTTCTTTTGGAACCGGCAATTCGTTGATATGGTCGTTGAGCCAGGCTGAAAAATCCTTTTCAATTTCGTCCGACCATCTGGAATCTATCTGTCCGGGAGTATATTTCTGTTCCCGAAGACGCTGATGACCGAACATATCGCGAAGCCTGACGATCTCCGAAGTTTTAACAACCTGTTCGGCTAAATGAGGCGGTATAAAAATTACTCCGCCGTCTCTGCCCAATACAACATCTCCAGGAAGAACCATTGCTTTTCCGATACGGGTAGGTGTATTGATTCCAATCAGTGTTGTATTCAGTTCTCCATCCGGATCGTTTAAATGATGCGACGGATGGTAACTCCGGACGAATGAAGTAAATGAACCCAGTTCTTTCAGTCCATTGATATCGCGTACAGCTCCATCATACACAATACCGTTTCCTGTTTTTGCAAAGATCGAATTACCCAGATTATCGCCGATTGTTGGTCCGTCTTCATGGGCGCCGAACTGATCCACCACATAAACATCGCCCTTCACCAGCATATCAATTGGCCAGGCATTCTGGGATTTTATGCGTCCGTCTTTCTCATGACCTTTCTTGTCAATGGCCCTTTGCACATCAGGACGACCCGGCATGAAAGTAGCGGTAAGCGCTCTTCCAACGAGTACACTATCCGGATTGATACACATCCAGCCATCTTCATAAGCATGTTTGAAATTCGCACCTTTCAAAACAGCCCAGGCTTCTTCGAGCGTGACTAATTTCATTCGTTTCAGAATTGCGTCCGACACTTTCGGACGACCATCAGGGAAACGTTCTCCCTTCCATTCAGGTGTCAGAAACAGAAGTTCTTCTTTGGAAATTTGCTGTGCCAGTACATAATTTGTTATCAGAAAAAAGGAAAGAATAAATGGCAGAAGTCTTGTCATGTTATCGAAGTTTAGTTTGGAGGTTAGTAATTGTATATGAATTTCAAGAAAAAGAAGCTGTATCAAAAATCAATATTCATGCGGTGCTGAACTTACTGCCAGTTTATTTTTCGGGCAAGTTTTCAGAATTACCTTCTGTTGTTGGCTAAACCCCTGCCCCGAAATATTCGGGACCGGGGTGTCTGATTAACCGTTTATTTTAACTTTTGATACAGCCTCAATTTACTATTTATTCCACCATATTTTAGTGTCCAGTTTATCAGGACCCTGTACGCTAATAGCAGCATTCAGATTTGCAGTATTCACAGAAATCTCGGAATTCGGATAGGTAAGCCGGTTGATCCATGCAACTTCTTTTCCCGGGAATGGATTTGGTGCCAAAGCAGGGAATCCGCTACGTCTGAAATTTGCAAAAGCTTCCTGTCCATTCAAAAACGAGGAAATCCAGTATTGCGTGTTAATCTGATCAAGTTCTGTTCCGGCTTTTAGTGGATTGGCTGCAATATATACATCACGGTCAGCAGGAAGAACAGCAGTCTTTGTATCAAAATTTGCCATCTGATCCATGTTTGCTTTGATACCATCGGCGAAATATTGTGCAGCAGTTCCATCTGTTATCCATCCCCTGAAACGAGCTTCTGCCAGTAAAAGATCGGTTTGACTTGCGGTTACCATGAACATTGGTGCAGTTAACTTGGCCATACGCGTACGGTCGACCTGACTATATTCGTAAAAACTGGCCAGGCCGTCAGCAGTTGCAGCAGTACCAGCAGTGATATTGTCTTTTCCCATCGGCAATCCAATTTGGTCGGCAGCTAAAGTACTTCCAGCTGCAGGGACCTGAGCGGTACCTGAAGTTGCACCTTTGTAGCGTACTGCAATTGAAACAAGTCTTGGATCGTTTGTAGTTTTAAGCGCATCAACAAAAGGTTTTGTCAGATAATAGTTAGCAGCTTCTGTGGAGTTCAGCGTGTTGCTGATTGGATTTTTGTAGTTATTGTCATGTCTGACAAATGCATTTTCCAGATTCTGAGTCATTACTCCACCAGCAACGGCAGCCTTAACAGCAGTCTGAGCTTGTGTTGGATCAACTTTACTCAGTCTCATTCCTGCGCGAAGCAATAACGAGTATCCGAATTTCTTCCATTTGGCTACATCACCACCATATAAAATATCAGCGGTTTCTACCCGGCCGGAAGCGCTCAGAGCAGCAGATGCTTCAGTCAATTCCTTGATAATTTTTGGGTAAATAGTCTGCTGTGTTTCATACTTCGGGAAGAATATCTGAGAACTGTAACCTTCTCCACCTTCTTCATAAGGTATGTCTCCGTAGCTGTCAGTGAGAATCATAAATGAATAAGCCTGCAGGATTCTGGCCATGTTCATTAAGTTGCTTCTGGTTGGGTCGTCTTTGGTCCGGGCGATGATATCCTTGGTATTCCGGATTACATTCCGGTAATAACTTTGCCAGTTATCATCGGTAGTAGCACGATTGTCCTGATTGAAATTTGCTCCGGTCAATACGCCTGAATTTGGCGAAATAATTTGCTGAACAACGCCAATTTCATAAATGAGAGTTACTACGGAAGAGTTAATGACTGCATTGTTCAAAATGAATGCAGGGTCAATTTCAGTGGCGCTGGTTTTACTCTTATTCAATTCATCAAAGCCTTTTTCACAAGACGTGACCATCGTAAGAAACAGTGCCAGTAAGCAGAAGTTAAATATTTTTTTCATTTTTCAGTCGTATTAAAATTTAACATTAAAATTGAAACCCAAACTCCTTGTGGTTGGAAGTCCCGGGGATTCCATTCCTATCAGGTTATCCGAACTGTAACCAAAACTTTCAGGATCAATATTAGGTACCCATTTTTTCAGCATCAGTACATTATTGGCAGTCAGATTGAGTGCAATTCCTTTGATCAGGAATTTGGAAGGCAAGTACTTGGTAAAATCATATCCCAATGTAATCTGACGCAGTTTCCAATAACCACCGTTATAAACAACAGGTTCAATGATTCCTTTTGATCTCACGACAGACCAGTAATCCTGCACAACAGCTTTTACTGTATTCGTTTCTCCCTTTTCATTAACACCAACACCTATAATTCCGCCCTCGGCACGGCCCTGCAAGGTTGCCATCTGAAGACCTTCACGGTATGCATTGAAGTTTGTTCCGGAAAGCATCATATTACCTAATTTAAAGTCAATCAGGAAGGAGAACATAATTCCTTTATAATTGAAAGAATTGGTAAAACCACCAGTCCATTTAGGTAGTGCACTTCCATAAGTGATCATGTCACTGGTAGCAAGTGGGATACCATTTGTTCCAAAAATCTGGTTACCTTTTGCATCCCTTTTGTACCCAAAACCTGCGATCTGTCCCATTTCCTGGCCTACGATTTGTCTTAATTCACCATTGAAAACGTGTGTTCCAACCGTGATTCGTTCTCCAGCTTTATTGGTTAACAGACTCAACACTTTGGTAATATTATATGCTCCTGCGAAAGTGAAATCCCATTGGAAATTTTTTGTCCGAACAGGCACCAGGTTCACCATCAATTCTACACCCTTATTTTCGCTTTGACCGCTGTTGATGCGGGTATCAACAAAACCGGAAGCATCTGAAATCTGAGCTTGTACAATTTGATCGGTGGTTACCTTTCTGTAAACTGACAAGTCAACGTTCACCCTGCTGTCAAACATTTTCATTTCAAGTCCTAATTCAGTTTCCGCAGTGCTCATCGGCCGTAAATTAGGATTAGGCACTGTTGTACCGGAAGAGGCTCCAACAGGTTGCAAAGCGCCTGAAGGATTGGCTGCCAGGTTTGCGTTGACACTATAAAAAAGTAAATTGGAATATGGCGGAACATCGGTATCGCTACCAACCTGTGCATAAGCTGCTCTTACTTTACCAAAACTCAACCATTTAGGCAAGGTACTGAAAGTTTGAGAAAAAATATAGCTTGCAGAAACTGATGGATACATGATACTTCGGTTTGCAGCTGAAAGTGTTGAAAACCAGTCGTTACGAACCGTTCCATTTAAGTAGAGAAAATCTTTATACGATACTTCTGCAGAACCATAAACAGAGTTCACTGCCCGTTCAGAAAGATCGTATAATGGATCTTTTGCCCTGCCGTTCTGCACGGTATAAAGATTCCTAACAATAAAGTCAGTAACCTGAACGCTATTTAAGTCAGAACGCCTCTTCATCTGGTTTCCACCAAGTGTACCATTGACACCGAAATCACCAAAATTTTTCGTTCCGGATAATATGAAATCAGCATTTGTTTCCCTGAATCTGCGCGATTCCTGTGTGAACAAACCATTGACAAAGCCTGCAGGAGCTGGTGCAAGTGAAGCCTGACCCGTTGGGAAGTTGTTGTACTCCTGATCTCTCGACCAGTAATCCTGTCCGATACGACCTTGAATAAACAGCCATTTGGTAATGTCATATTTTGCAGAAATATTGCCGAACAGGCGGTCTCTGCGAATAGTATTAAACTGATCGGCTAAAGTAAAATATGGATTTGTCCGATTCTTGAAACGTGAATATACATACTCGTTTCCGGATGCATCGTGACTGTTGGCCTTTAACACATCAAGTGGCATTGAATTCGCCATGGCATAAAGGGCAGTAGGAATTGAGTTATCCTGGTTTGCAATGTTCGGTGGATTTTGATTTAACTCATTGGAATAATTCATGTTCCCCTGAAAGCTCAGTTTATCGGTTAATGCATAACTGAAACCAAGGTTAATTGTATTTCTTTTATAGTTATTATTCGGAGTAATACCATCACTGCTCATATTTGCAATGGAAAGGTTCATTCCACCCTTATCACCACTGGTCGAAAGTGAAACGGTATTGGTAAGATTTTGTCCATTCCTGTAGAATTTATTAATGATACCGCGTTGAGGTTCATAAGGAACAGTCAAATTATTGTAGAGTACCTGGGTCATCCCCGGCACAAATTTCTCGCCATATGACCATTGACCGGAAGTAGGATTAGCCGTAGTTGGACGTACTCCATATTCTCCCTGTCCATATTCATATTGATAATCGGTATAATCCAAAGGTGTGTCACTGGTGTAATTCATATTATAGGTTACGCCAATCCCCTTATGGGTTCCTTTGGTTTTAGTAGTAATCATGATAACACCGTCCTTGGCGCGTGAACCGTACAAAGCAGATGCTGCAGCACCTTTTAAAACGGACATGCTTTCAATATCGTCAGGATTTATGCTTGAAAGCCCGTCGCCTCCGTCTGAAGTATTTCCTCCGCCTCTAACACCGATAGAATTGTCGGATGCAGCATTTCCCGGATTTGTTCCAAAGTTGGTATTGTCAATTGGAACGCCGTTAACAACAATCAGTGGATTGTTCTGTCCTGAAATTGAAGATTGCCCACGGATACGGATTTTGGATGTTCCGGCAGGTCCGGTACCTAAGCTGGAAATACTTACTCCGGCCATTTTACCCGTCAGGGAATTCATCAGGTTTGGAGTACGGTTTACTGTAAGTTGTTCAGAATTTACGTTTGCAGTCGAGTATCCCAAACTTTTACTCGATTTCTTAATACCTAAAGCCGTTACGACAACTTCATCGATTGCTGTGATGTCAGCTTCTAATTTCACATTGATTGTTGCCTGGCCGGTATAAACTATTTTTGCATTTACATATCCAACGAACGACAAAACAAATGTGGTATTCAAACCTGGGGCAGCAATGCTGTATTTGCCGTTTGCATCAGTAACCACACCGGTATTTGTAGTTGGAATATAGACTGTAACTCCGGTTAGTGCTTCTCCGGTCGAGGCATCGGTCACAATACCCGAAATCGTTTTTTGTTGTTCTGCTACAAGTTGGTCCGGATTTTCGAATTTTTCCCCGCCAGTAAGCAAAGCTATTTGGCGACCGTAAACTTCATATTTGATTCCGGTTCCGTCAAAAAGCTCGTCGAGGATATCGAATACTTTTTTGTTTTTCTCTATGACAGTTGCTTTTCGTTCAACGTCAACTTTACTGCTGTAGAAGAACTTGAATTCGCTTTGGCCTTCAATGTTGTTTAAAATACCTCTGATACTGGTATTTTCCAAAGCAAGGGTTAGTTTAGTTGTTTGTGCATAATTCTGAATAGCAAAACTGCTAAGCACCGAAATACAAATCAGAAAGATTGTTATTTTCATTTTTCTTAGAATTTCACCCACCAAAGACTTATCGTCCCGATGGAACCAGTTTTTTTTCATAGTTTTGTTTTTTGGGTTAATTACTACAATAGTTGTGATTAATCAATGTTGAAGAGAGGATGGAAACCCACTAAGTTTGACCGACCGCGGTGGTTTCTACCTCTTTTTTTTGCATTTTTGATTCATTTCATAGGCAATTCGATTAATTAGGGGATTAGTTTTTTCTGTATTTTATCTTGATTGTCCTTGTTTTTTCATTGTATGCATAATCAATTGGTGCTGTTACCTTTAGCAACTGCAACACTTCACTGAACGATTCCATTTCAAGCGTACCTGTGTAAGATATTTCTGCAAGTCGTTTATCTTTGGCTATTTCAATCTTCACATTATACCAGCGTTCCAGCCTTTTGGTAACATTTGGTAATTGTTCATTCCTGAAAATAAGTTTCCCGTCTTTCCATGAAGAAAACATATCTGTTTCTACCTCATCGACTTTTAACTCAGTACCGTAAATTCCAGCCTGCTGTCCGGGTTTTATGGAGACCTCTTTGCCCGTCTGTTTCTCTTTTACGTTAACACTACCGGTTAATAATGTAGTCTGAAAGTTCTCACCCTCAAATGCATAAACATTAAATGTAGTGCCCTTCACTTCCACATCACCCTGTTCTGTCTGAACAATAAAAGGTTCTCCGTTTTTCTTCACTTCAAAAAAGGCTTCGCCTTTCAGACTAACTATTCTGGTTTTTTCAAACCTTGAAATATAGGAAATCGTCGTTCCTGAGTTTAACCAAACCGATGAACCATCAGGTAATTTGAAATTAGTTTTTGCACCATAGGGTACGCTGACTGTTTGCATTTCAGCGACAGGCTCATGTTGTGTGGATTTCCGGAAATAGAAGACTGTACTGAGAATTAAACCAATTACCAGTATTGCAGCAATTCGTAAGCTTATTCGGAGAACTACTAATTTTCGTTTCGCAATTTTGCCATCACTGATCAGGATAGCCTGCAATATTTTGTTCCTTAATTCAGGATTTGGTTCCTGATAATCACCATCTTCCTGCATGTTCCTGTCCCAAAAAGGTTTCATCAGGTTAAAAATTACGGTTTCATTCTTTTCATTCGCAAGAAAATCCGAAACGTGCAAATACTCGTCGGGTTGTAAAACTGAATTTAGGTATTTTCTGAATAATTGATCCATCTTCTTTGTTTTGTACATCTAATACACAACAAAGAGGTTCATCCCCAGCAGAAAATCAATAAATTATTTGAAAAGATAAAAAAAGAGGATTGTAGCCAACTCAAAGTTCAACAGCCGCTTCCGTAATAATACGATTGATTTAGCGATATGGAATTCAACAGTTTTTGTTGTAATATTCAGTTTTTCAGCAATTTCCTTGTGTGAAAAACCATTGATCCGGCTTAAAGTAAAAATCTCTTTTTGGCGGATAGGCAGTTCATTAATTGAACGGTCCACTTTTTCTTTCAAATCATGGTATTCCGACTGTTCAATAAATGAATATTCGATGGGAACAGACAATTTACCTACCTTTTCCTTCATTTTTAGATTGCTGAACCGGTTGCGGAGCTCGTTTAGTAAAAGGTTTCTGGTGATGGTGAAAATGAAGGAATTAAACGTTTCAGAAGTTTTAATCTTAGTTCGGTTTTGCCAGATCCGTATAAACACCTCCTGCAAGATATCGTCAATTCCATCATCCAGTTTTAAAAATGATTTGGAAAAGTTGTAAAGACGGGGATAGTAAAAATTATAAAGTTCTTCAATGGCGGCTGGATTGCTCTCTGTTAATTGGAGCAATACAATATCCAATTCGAAGGTTACTTTCATAAACAGGCAATTAGGTTCAGAACAAATGTAAAAATATTTCAGAACAATCCTAACAAGCAGTTGAAGAAAGAATGGAACTAAAATGAATCCTTTTCGATTTATCTATTTATCATACGCCATATATTCAATGAGTTACAACATCTTAGTTATTCATGCTATGATGGTTGCAGAAAATTCTGATAACACCACGGGTGTTCAAAACTTTTAATTTCAGGTTTTCCAGTAAGACCCATTGAGTAAAAGTTGTTGGAAGAAATAGCCCACTATAAACAAAAGGATGGAACACAACAATCATCATGGAAAATTAACCCTGAAAATGTCCGGTCAAATAGAATGTTTCTAAATAATTGAGAGCCCTTCAGATCTGAAAAAATATGTTTAGCTTCACAGTCAACAAACCTCCTAACTATAATAGCCGTTACGATGAATGGAGTAAGTATTAACCTACTGAAAATTCTGTTTCCCTTCATTTTTTTGATTCGAGCTTTTTCTGGCTCAGCCCAGCAGCCTGATTTTGAATTTGGCACTTTTAATGCCCTTTCTGATATCACAAGCAGCAAAACTACTGTAATCGTTGAAGACTCTATCGGATACCTTTGGATTGGAACTGAAGAAGGTTTGTTCCGTTTCGATGGTCAAACGATATATCCCTATTTTTTTGATATTAATAATCCTAAATCATTGCCTTCCAACGGAATAAATAATTTAGTACTTGATCATGAAAATAATCTTTGGATTGGATCAAAAGCTGGAATTTGCAAATTCAACAGGGAATTCAATGATTTTACAATTGTTCCGGATAAATCGGAAATGAAGGGATTTGAAAATTGCTTTATCAAGGTTTTCACATTTGACCAGACAGGGCAGCTTTTTGTCGCTTATAATAAAGTAATCTATTCCTATACCAAATCGGAAGGCCAATTTTCCAAAGTTGTGAAACTGGATCAGGGTGATATCAGCAGTATGCTTTTCGATGATCAGAACAATTTATGGATTGGTACTATAAATAAAGGTGGTTTGTTCTGTTATGACGGAAATAAAAAACAGCTTGTTCCATATCTGAATGATCCGGCAAATAGCCAATCGATTTCGATTAATGAAATAAATAAGCTGGCCTTGTCGGGGAATACGCTTTGGATTGGAACCCTGGGAAAAGGAATTGATACCTATGACCTTAAAAATAAAACGTTTAAACATTACTGCTTTTCCAGAAATTTAGAAAACTATATCAATTCGATTTATGTCAGTAAAGATCAGAAAGCCTGGGTTTGCACTTTATGCAATTTTAAACTTTTCAACCCCAATACCGACAATTTTTATGACTATTACCATGATCTCGAAAATCCGTATTCAGTGGGAAGAAGCATGCAAGGCATCTTTGAAGACAGGGCGGGAAATTTATGGAATATTCACTCTTTTGGAGGGATAAGGCTGGTCAGAAAAAATTTACCTTTTAAACACGTTGTGGAAAATTCGGAAAGATTCTGGTCCACTTCAGAAAAAATCATAACCGCAATGGGTCATGACGCAAACGGGCAGTTTTGGATCAGTAATCATTCTATGGGCATTGACATTTATAATTTGCAGAAACGTACTTCCATCAAATTAAGGCACAATGAGAAAAATCCGAGAAGTATTCCCGATGGAATTATCTTTTCTATCTACCGTGACTTAAAAAACCAAATGTGGATCGGAAGTTATATGGGAGGACTTCAGAAATATAATACTGAAACAAATGATTTTGATTCCTACCTGCACAATGCGGGCGATTCACTTTCAATTGCCAGTAATGATGTCCGTTCAATTTCGGAAGACCCCAGCGGAGATTTATGGCTGGCCACTCATCGGGAAGGAGTTGACCGCTTCGATATCCGAAAAAAAATATTCTATCATTATAATTTGAAAAACAATTCTCTTTGCGATCAGTATACGAATCAGGTTTTCGTTGATTCACGGGGGAACTTATGGGTAGCTACCGCCTGGGGACTTGGGTTTCTGCGCCAGGGTGAACACTTGTTTAAAAATTACCACTACAACAAAAATGACACAAGCTCAATCGGCAATAACGAAATACAAACGATTTACGAAGATAAGCTGAAAAATATATGGATCGGAACAAACGGTGGACTGAACAAATTCAACTACAAAACACAAAAATTCTCCCGGTATTCATCCGGACTGAAAAACAAGCACATTGCCAGTATTCTGAGCGATCATAAAAATAACATTTGGGTATCGACCAGTACCAGTATTTCCATGTTCAATCCGGTTACATTGCGGTTTACCAATTATAACCAAAGCTATGGCATACTTTCAAAAGAATTCTATGACAGGTCATGCTCAACCGATTCCGCTGGCAATTTATTTTTTGGCGGATCGGATGGCTATGATTTTTTTAATCCGGATAGCATAAAGGCAGAGGCCAGAAACCCAAAGGTTATTCTATCAGATTTCAAACTATTCAACAAAAGTGTTTCATATCTTAATGATAGTCAGATAATTGATCGGAATATTAGCTATGCAAAGAAGATTTCTCTGAACTACTTTCAAAACTCGATAATTCTTATGTACCAGGCGATAAGTCTCACTGAGGCAAATAATATTGAATATGCCTACAAACTGGATGGATTCGACAAAAAATGGGTGCAAGCCGGAAAAGAAAGAGGAGCAAGCTATACCAACCTGAATCCTGGAAATTATACATTCAGGGTTAAAGCTAAATTCGAAAATGGCGATTGGAACGATAATTACACCTCCATTGAGCTCGAAGTAATTCCACCCTGGTGGATGACAAGCTGGTTCAGAATTCTTTCCGGATTATTATTCCTGACTTCAATTTATGCATTTTTCTATTTCCGGTTTAAAATGTTGCGCCATCAAAGTAAAATGCTGGAAAAAACAGTCGTTGAGCGGACCACTGAGATTCTTCATAAAAATGATTTACTTCTTGCACAGGCCCTGACTCTTGAACAGAAAAATGACCAGCTTAAAACCCTGAATTCGACCAAAGACAAACTGTTTTCAATCATTTCGCACGATCTCCGAAGTCCGTTCCATACTATTCTTGGATTTCAAAGCTTGTTGCTCAAATTTTACGACACGTATTCTGATGCTGAGCGAAAAAAAATGATGAGCCAGATTCATTCGGCATCCAATAAAGTTTATGATTTGGTCGAAAACCTCCTGAATTGGGCCATTATTCAGACCGGAAACATAAAATCCAATCCGGTTGAGTTTAATGTAAATAAAGTTATAAGCAGAACATATGATTTGTACCAAACAATTGCTACATCAAAGGGAATCGTTCTGAATCAGCAGATTCCCGACCAACTTGTTGCATTCGCAGATGTTAATCTGCTTAAATTCACCCTCCGGAATTTATTAAACAATGCGATTAAGTTCACTCCAGGAGGCGGTACCATTGATGTTTTGGCCGATAAGAATCACAGATTCATCAAAATATCTGTGACTGATTCAGGAATAGGTTTGACACAAAAAGAGATTGATAATTTATTTACGATTGATAAGGTCCAGACAAAATATGGCACCAAAGGAGAAAGGGGTTCAGGAATAGGGATTGTACTGTGCAAGGAATTTATTGAGAAAAATAAAGGTACAATCGCCGTTAAAAGCCAGCCCGGAATAGGGAGTACATTTAGTTTTACTATACCGATCTTACCTTCAGAATAAAACATAAAAACAAAATATCGCAATCCTCTTCCTGAATTAACATTAAAAGGGTTTATAAGAACATCTTATAAACTAAAGGCATCAGCTTTAATTATGAAAGCATGAAATAGTCAATTATCCTTAGACTCAAAATAATCGTTTAATCTGTGCCATGTTAATGGAGAGTTCCCTTCTCCATAAGCTCAATAAATCCAAGCAATGCACCCCAATGGTAGTAATTGTCGCCCATGCGTTTGCCTTCGGCCGGATCTTTCACATTACCTGTGATGGCATTGTAATTTTCATAGATATAACCGTTTAGCTTCACATTTTCCATCATCAGCCGATTGGATTTCGCTGCCAGAATTTGTCTGGCCTCCGGCAAATCGTAGTTTCTCAATCCAAGGTAAACCAAAAAATTCATTGGCCCCCAAATTCGTCCGCGCCAGTAATCCTGATCTTTGAAAGCCGGGTCGTTCATTACTATCGAAGGCATCATCCATTCGCCATTAAATTCTTCAGGATTGAGTAAATGCTCCTTGATCATCCGTTTTGCCTGATCTTGCGTTGGAGCTTTTGCCAGCAAAGGATAAAAATTTGTTGGTGAAAGTCGGGGAGAAAATTCGTCGGTATCGGTATGTTTGTTTTTGTAGATTCCAGCCTTTTCATCCCAAAGCTGAGCAAGATTTTTGCGATAGGAATCGCCACGATCCTTCAGTTCTTTTGCATCCTGAGGTTTTCCAAGAATTGTAGCAATTTCGGCCAGTTGATCGCAATCCATAACATACAAACCCATCAAACCGGCATCGGCCAGCTCGAGCATGTGTGTTTGTTTGTTGAAAGGAACCTTGTCGTACATCGGCGAATTATCCAGTCCGGATTCCCACGCAGCTCCCTGCCATTCGTTGGTACCCGAATCCGATTTCAGCGGTAGTTCAACCGGTGTCGACCCCCAGCAAAGCAATCCTTTGTTGTCGCGGTTTTTTGGCCACCAGCGGTTCCATTTCAGGAGATCGTCGTAGACATATTCGAGAAGCCATTTGTCCTGAAATTTCTTGTAGAGTTCTTTGAATATCAAACTCCCAACAGGAGGCTGTGAGCGGTCGAAGGAAGCGCCACGGTATGAACCTGAGAAGTTTGGAATGAAACCACCCGGAGTGATGGCCTTGGTTATCTCAACAGCATTGGCATAGGCGAGTTCTTTACTTTCCATGCTGGCCATCCATGCTCCAAAATATGTATCCCAGTCGAACAAAACATACTGACCGCCAAAATTATCGTTCCACAAACGACTCACCGGAATGATCACCCGCTCCTTCGAAGCATCATAAATTACATTCCAGCCAACAACACTCTGGATGGCCTGATAGGTTGGGGCAAGTTCTCCATATTTCGAAAACTTCTGTTCAAGTTCTGCTCTTCGTTTAGAAACCAGAACTTTAATTTGATCAATGTTTTTGGTTTCGCCAGTATAAAAAGCTACAGCTTGATCAAACC
>JBAWZG010000048.1:0-22018 GCA_037143155.1 Bacteroidia bacterium | reverse complement strand
ATATTTGGCTATAGCGCCAATCCATTCAGGTTACAGCCTGATTTTTCATTGGTAACTTCAGCCCAAATTCGATAAAAAAAACATAGGGTAAAACACCGATCACAACAACAGCTATTTCCATAAACTGCTGTATATCGACGAACTTATTAATTAAAAGAGGTAGCGTTCCACTTATCAATATGACAGCCAACACTGAAATTGCATATTTCCGGATTGAGCTCACTGCTGGGAAATTGGCAGCAGAAGTTCTGAATAGGAATATAATCCAAACTATCATTATCAGTGTCCAGGCTACAGCATTTCCAATCGCAATAAATCTTGGTACAGTTATCTCGTTCTGATTGTAGATTTCGGCCTGATTAAAATATTTTAGCATATTGCCGGAAATCTCAAATAGTAAGAGAATTATAGTCGTTGTCCTAAGTACTTTAAGTTTATAAGAATTGAAGTATTCAGCGATTACAATCATGATGTATCCATAAGGAATGATTTGTAGTATTCGCTCAATTGACCATTGGATCCACATTGGCTTTTCGGGATCTGATGCATGATAGTAATATGCAAATACTATCATTACAATATTTTTCAGGATTAAAAATACAGCACAAAGAATGATTAGTTTTCTTTTGGTTTTGCTAATTGTGTTTTCCATGGCAATCATGAATTGAGAGAATTTGCCGTATGCGATGTTAAAACAAATCCGATTCAACCACCGGCCTAAAGAAGGCTTCAATTTCCTGAAGTGTGGTTTCGGTTTTTGGAACGTCGCGGACGATCTTGCCTTTTTCGAGAATAATCAGTCGGGTGGAAACATCGGCAATATTTTCAAGCGTGTGGTCCGAAATCAGGAAGGTTGAGCCGTTTTGTGCTGCAAAATCCTTGATCAGCTTCCGGAGTTTGTATTGTGAACTGGGGTCGAGGTTGGCAAAAGGTTCATCAAGTACAATCACTTCGGGTTTGCCCATCAGTGCGGCAACGATACCCACTTTTTTCTGGTTTCCTTTCGAGAAGTCGCGGATGAATTTCTTTTTACCTGTAATTTCACCGTTGAAGAAATCGGCAAACCCTGCGATGAAATCAGCAGTTTCTGTCTTACTCATCTTCCGGAGACCGGCGATGAATCCGAAATATTCTTCGGCAGTCAGGTAGCCAATCAGGAAGGTTTCGTCGATGAATGCACCGGTAAAATCTTTCCAGTCTTCCGATTCGCGTACGTTGATTCCTTTGCTGATCACTTGGCCTTTGCTTGCCGTAATCAGGTCGAGCACCAGGTTGAACATGGTTGTTTTTCCGGCGCCATTGTTTCCGACCAGTCCGAAAATTTCGCCTTTTTCGATATTCAGTTCAGGAATATTCAGTACGATTTCTTTATTGTATGCTTTGATGAGGTCTTGTATCTGTATCATTTTCAGGAGTTTTTATAGTTTTTAATGAGTTCGTGCTTTTTCTTGAGGTAAAGTTTGGCGAAATGGTCGATGATCACCGAATGGAACAGGATTCCGATGAGTCCCATCAAACCAAGTCCGATGTATCCGCCAACGGTGCCAAAACCCAACTGAAACAAATAAAACAAACCGATAGGCCCTATCATGAGCGGAAGCCCACCCAACCATTGCGAAGCGCCGACTCCCTGGTAATTCATTACCGACGACCCGTTTAAATCGAGGCGCTTTTTGCTGTAAAGTCCGATGAAAAAGATGATCGGAATATTGATTCCAAGATTGTAGAGCAGCATGGCCAAATGCGTGTAGATGACTTTGGTGTGCATCAGCGCATAAGGTAAGGTGATGAAATAGCAGGCCACCGAAACCACGGTCACGAGCATATAAAACGACAACAAAAACTGTTTCATTTTCAGGCGCTGGCACATGAGCATCGAAAAATAATTGCTGTGCCAGGCGGGAAAAAATTGCCCGTACGAAATCGAAAACATACCTACCAGGATAATTCCGCCCATTATGAAGACAAATTCAGGCAGCTCTTTCCCAGGTTGATCACGATAGATCATAAATCCATATAAAAACATGATTAGGGTCATCATGGCGGTTGAGCGCGGGCGTTTATTCCGCCAGATCAGCCGCAGATCGAGTGCGATAAACCGGCCTGTTTCACCCAGATTGTTTAACCATGAATAATCGCTGACTTTTTCGGCCTTTTGTTTCTCAGAAACCAGGTTTACAAACATGCGGCTTAGCAAAAACCGGACATTCAGAAAATAGATCAAAACCGGAAGTATGATCAGTGCAATGGTTAGCGCCGGATAAATCAGGATCAGGTCGAGCAATTTTCCCAATCCTCCCGACAAATCGACAATTCCGAAATGATTGATTGCAAAAAGTCCTGCAAGACCGGCAAGTAAGATGAAGAACCCATATTCGGCTTCGTTGAACCGCCATTTCAGGTAAATAGCCAGAAAATGGTTGCTGAAAACCAGGAAGAAAATAGCCAAAAACCAGCTTGTTGTTGCCAGTCCTGAATGTACATGTCCAACCAGCGAAATTGTAACCGGGAGCAAAATAAAGAACGGTAGAAGGTTAAAGAAATTAAGTATTGACCGAACCATCAGGTAATTTGCAATCTTCGGGCGACGAATATTCTGAAGAAGCAAAGGTTTGAAGCTGACCGTCGGCAGCTTCTGCAACAATTGACGCATGATCAGGTCGATGGCAAAATAGGCCAGCAAAATGCTGTTCAACTTGCTGACTGCCTCAGCTTCCGAGAATTTTTTAGTCAATATTTCCGGAATGGCTAAACCAAGAAGGAGAAAGCTGACTGCAAAGTAAACGGCCAGAAAACCTAATCCGATATTGGTTGCCAGGCTTTTGCCCCAATACGCCGATCGGGTGGTTTCGCGCCAGGCAAGAGAAAAGAGGTTTGGATTCATGGAATATTTTTGAGGTATTGGTATGGTATTGTTATGTATTATTACAACTTACGACATAATAAATTGTGGAAATTGTTCGGTGAAATGCTCGCGGATTTTTTGTGGCACAACAAAGAAATAGATGTAGAGAATCAGGATAAATCCTACCAGAAAAAATGCGAGAGCAAATTCGATTTCAGGATGGTTGATGTTGTCCAGATCACTGACAATCTTACCAATAAGCCAGCTTAATTGATACATACCCGATACCATGATTTGTCTGCTTTTCATATAGTCGAGTATCAAAAATGACTTTTTAGGAGTAGTTTTTACCTCGAAGAACTTTTCGAAAAAGTAAACGTGGTACCCAATCACCGAAATGCAGACAACAAGTGATAAAGATACGGTAACTATTTGAACCTCATTTGTCAGGCGGAAAATCAAATACAGAAGGATGGTCAGTGCAAAAGTTAGCAATGCTTTTGGCCATTTGTAAAAGTCAATCAGGTACTGAAAAAGCAGTCGGCTGTATTTTCGCCGGAGTTCTTTTTCCTTCCGGTCTTTAATTTTGCCGAACCCGAATATTCCAAATTTGCCAAAGGTTTTATTCAACGCTTCCTGAAAAGACAATTTGGAATCGGTTTCCCATTGTTCCTCGATCGAAGATGCGATATGATCGACCAGTTCAATCTGCAAATCGTATTGATTCACATAGTGTTCGCGGCAAAACTCAAAAAGGTTGTCGATTTGTTCCGGCGAAAGTTTTCGTTCTGTCATACTTCAGGATTTTACAAATTGTGGAAACTCGCGGATAAAATCTTCCTTAATTCGTTGAGGAACATGTGAAATCAGTGCAATCATTATATAGATGAAAAGGGTGATTGAAAAGGAAGTTATCAACTCCAGGATGTAAATGCTTGT
The DNA here is from genome assembly GCA_037143155.1 of Bacteroidia bacterium. GTDB lineage: Bacteria > Bacteroidota > Bacteroidia > Bacteroidales > Prolixibacteraceae > Aquipluma. The sequence goes on along the minus strand of JBAWZG010000048.1, from coordinate 18,234 downwards.
TTGTGAAAATTGAAACTCCTTCAAAACAATGCTGGTAATGGTTAATAAATTGAATGGAACAAATCCAACAGCAAACAGAGATCCACGGACAGCGTTTAAATAGTCTATTTGCATAAACGATTTGCCAGTTGTCAGTTCGATTCGGGATTTGTTTTTGTGAAAGAAAAGGAAATAGACCAGAAGCGAGGTCGCATATATGCCCAGTAAAATCAGGCTTAGTAAAGTAATGTTGCTCGATAACCTGATGATTGTAAAAAGTGACAATGAAATGGCAATGGTCATGATAATTTTGGGCAATCGGTAAAACTCTAAAATGTACTGCCATTGCAGACGTGTGTACTTCTTTTGCAATGCCTTTTCCCTGATTTTATGAAATTTGGAAAATCCGTAAATGCCAAATTGAAGATAGGCTGAGGGAAGTGCTTCGGCTAACGAAAGGTCCGGGGTTTCTTCCCATTTTTGCTCAATTGCACTTGCCATGTGGTCAACCAGTTCGATCTGCAGATCGTAATGTTTTACACCTTTCTTTTTACAAAAAGCGAAAAGCTGATCAATCTGTTCCGGAGAAAGTTTTCGTTCGGTCATGGCTTCAGGATTTTACGAATTGGGGAAATTCACGAATAAAGTCAGCTTTAACTCTTTTTGGGACATAGAAGCCTGTTGCGAAAAAGAATATGACTGACAATGAAATTAAAAACGCAACTATGACCTTGAATGCAGGGTGATCAATAAATGTGAATTCAGAATCTTTAGTGAAAAAGAAAAGGCACATTAGAATAGTGGCAGGAAATCTTCCTGCACTTGCAAAGTAGTGTTGCCCAGATTTCAATTGTTGAAGTAGAAGAAACTCTTTCTTTACATTTAAATCGACCTTATATTTCTTTGGATAAACCAGATACGAAAAGAATGCAACGATAAGAAAATCAGCAAGAACTACAGAATTGACAAAACGAAAATAGTTGATGAATAAAGAGAAAACCTGATAAATCAAAAGCGTGACGAATGAAGTAGCCACGATTTTAGGCCAACTAAAAAAGTCGATGATATACCGGTGCTCTATTTTTCTGTATTTCTTTCTCAGTGCTTCCTCTTTCTCTTCAATAATTTCAGAATAATCGTAGCGGCTGAACCGCCTTTGCTCATTGCTGAACGCTTCTTCAAAAGATAATTTAGTATCAGTTTCCCACCTTTTTTCGATAGCTGAGGCGAAATGGTCAACCAGCTCCATTTGCACATCGTAATATTTCACATCCCGCTGTTCAACAAAAGCAAACAGGTATTCAATTTCTTCCGGAGAAAGTTTTCGTTCGGTCATGCCAGTTCAATTTTGGGATTCAGCAAACTTTGCATGTTCCGGATATACGATTCCATTTCGGTCATCAGGTTTGCCACTTCTTTTTTGCCGTTTTTGGTGATCGAGTAATACTTCCGCATCCGGTTGCCGGTCATTTCAATCTCAACGGTCAGCAAGCCTTGGGCTTCGAGCTTGTGCAGCATGGGGTAAAGCGCACCTTCAGTAATTACATATTCTCCTGAAGAAATCGCTTTTACTTCCTGAGTAATCTGGTAACCATACATCCGCCCTTTTTCGCCCAAAAGCTTCAGGATGATGGTTGAAAGACTTCCTTTGTACAATTGATTGGTTGCCATATGAATTAATTTTAAACAAAAATACATAATTTACTTATGCATTAGAGTGTGTTGCAATGGAATTTTGGGTAATCTGCCGAAGAACAGGTTTTGGTTGTCATCAAATGGTGTTCTCAGCGGAAAGTTGTAACTTAGTGTGGTTTCATTTAAAGTCATTAAAGTCATTGAGGACTTTAATGACCTTAATGACTTTAAATGAAAGAAACATTAAACTACAAACATGAACGCCAACCAGCAAAACCAGGAGCCTTTATTGCCCCGGACGGGCAATTACCGGAAGTTGCTAACTTACCAGAAGGCTGAAGCGATTTACGACATTACCTACTTTTTTTGCAAGAATTTTCTGCAGCGCTTTGACCGAACCGTCGACCAAATGGTGCAGGCTGCACGGTCGGGCAAACAAAATATTGTAGAAGGTAGTGCGGCTTCGGCGACCTCGAAAGAGACCGAAATCAAATTAGTGAATGTTGCCAAGGCGAGCTTACAGGAACTGCTGATCGATTATGAAGATTACCTGCGCACAAGAAATCACCGCCAGTGGGAGAATAATTCTGTAGAACTTATGAAGATGCGTGAGTTGGGGAGAAAGCACAACAATTCAGCTTTCTATATGCCGCTGGTAAGGGTTCGGCCGCCTGAAACCATTGCTAATATGGCTATCTGTATGATCAAACAAACAGACTATATGCTGTTCAAACAATTGCAATCGCTCAGTGAAGATTTCCTGAAGAATGGTGGATTGCGCGAACGAATGACCCGAATGCGCCTTGAAAAACGAAGGTAATTAATCCAACCGGTCAGTCAGCGTGCAGGTTTTCTTAAATGCTTTTACATTTCCATCACGATCAAAAACTTCAACCAGAATAATATAAACGCCCAAGATCATTCGCTGTCCATTATCATTTTCACCATTCCAAAGCCAGTTTCCTTCCTGCGAAAGCGATTGATTTTTCACCAGGTATTTTACTTGTCGCCCCGCAGCATCAAAAATCCGGACATTGGCCATGAATCCGGGTTTGCTCAACTTAAAATTAATCGTCAGTTCATCGTTATAGCCATCACCGTTGGGCGAAAAAACCTGCGGTTCTGTAGAAATTTCATCCTGAAGTTCAGCTTTGCTTTCGGTTTGTGAATTGGGTAATCCGGGCGATGCAAAACCAACTGAAGCTGCTGCTGAGGCCCAGTTGTTGCGGTCCCCAGTTGGTTTTTCAAGCGAAATACGTTCCAGTGAAACACCATTTTCGTCAGCCAGAAACGGTGAATGCATTTTGGCCGAATAATGGAATTCATCCAATACTTCCAGCGAATCGTTCAGCAGAACAACGGTTCCGGCATCGTCCGGATAGCTTGGGAAAGATTTCATCGAACAAAATGTTGCCGGATTGAAGGTTATATATTGCGACTGGATAATTACAGGATCTTTCGTACAAACCAGGAATTCACCGGATTTCAGATACCTTTTTTCGCTACTGACCGGATAGATTTGCTTCAGAGCCATTGTGTCATTCCGGGCAGCAAGCATCAGGCGGTGAACCGGAACTGTACTTTCCGAAATATTGATCAGCTCCACAAAATCGGTTCCTCCGGAAAAAGGATTAAACAGGACTTCATTGATCAGGATTGATCCAAATTCAGGAGAAAAAGAATAGGAAAACGCTTTGGTTTCGGGAGCCATGGTTTTTCCGGAAAGAGAAGAAATTCCGGAAATGGTAAGACTCAGCTCGGAATCTTCCACATTTCCAAAATTGATGTCAATTGACCGTTCAACATTTTTGGTCGACAAGACCTGTGTGACCGGAATATTCAATCCGTTTTCATCGGTCAGCTTGAAATTTCCGGAGTGAATGGAAGCCGGATCAACAGGTTCATTGAAAGTGATCCTGCATAAATGAGAATTGATCACGGATATACTCTGAATGAATATCTCCGGAGCAGTCCGGTAAATTGCTATATCGTCGATCCACAATTGACCGGCCCGGGTTGCCGTGTATTTGAAATTAATTCCAATGTTTTTGAAGTTAAAAAGGGTTCGGTCAGTGCCTGAAAAAGATTTTCGGTTTATTTCTCCTGATTTCTGATAACTTAAAATCCATTGACCTTTTGTTGTTCGCTTCACATCAATGGCAACCAACATGGATGCATTCCAATCCAGATCAGATTGAACGACCAGGCTGTCAGCTTTTCCTTTTTTGATTCGCCAGAGGCAAAGAAGATCGGTGCTTCCGGAGATATTTACGCCCACAGCGAAACCGTTGATCAGGTCGGTTTGGATGGTATCGGCACTCAGGTAAAACCAGAATTTGTTGGAAGACGAAGGATCCCATTTCCCGTCTTTCAGATTGAATGACCACTCGATATCCGATGAATTCCAATCTGCAGCTAACTTGTGAAATATGGAAGACGTGCCACTAATTCCTTTAGACAGATGCTTCAGGGAAAAATTGCCTGAAATCGGAACTGTTTGAGAACCTTCCCAGTCAGTGGTTTGTTTCCAACCGGTAAGATCGCCGGATTCGAAATCTTCCTTGAAAAGAATGGTATCGTTTCCGGAGATAATCCCGGATTTTGACTGGTAATTTTCGATGGTCAAATTCCCGCTGAAAGCACTTTTGCTTACGATTGTTAAAAAATAGACAAGTATAATTGGAAATATAAAAATAAACCGGGCCATATTTTGAAAAATTAAAAGTAAAGCCTTATTTTTGGATTCTTATTTGTGCCTTTGAAAAGTAAATTTGAATCAATTTAACAAATATTATGCTTCCGGCCAAATTAAAATGTAAGTAGTAGATATTTAAACACATCAATACAATTCGAAATGAAAGTTGCAGTAGTTGGTGCAAGTGGCGCCGTAGGTCAGGAATTCCTGAAAGTTTTGGCAGAACGGAATTTTCCGCTCAGTGAACTGGTTTTGTTTGGTTCCGGACGTTCGGCCGGAAACGAGTACGAATTCAACGGAAAGAAGCTGGTAGTTAAGGAATTGAAGCATAACGATGATTTTAAGGATATCGATATTGCTTTGACTTCGGCCGGTGCTTCCATTTCGAAAGAATTTGCCGACACCATTACCAAATACGGCGCAATCATGATTGATAATTCAAGCGCGTTCCGCTATGACAGCGATGTTCCGCTGGTGGTTCCTGAAGTGAATCCTGAAGATGCATTGGTTCGTCCTCGCAACATTATTGCCAATCCAAACTGTTCAACCATCCAGATGGTTGTGGCACTGAAACCGATCAATGATTTATCGAAAATTGTCCGGGTTCATGTGGCTACTTATCAGGCTGCCAGCGGTGCCGGAGCTCAGGGAATTGCCGAACTGGAAACTCAGATTCAGCAGGTTGCTGCCGGAGAAGAACCAACGATTAAGAAATTTCCTTATCAGTTAGCGATGAATATCATTCCGCAGATCGACGTTTTCCTCGAAAATGATTACACCAAAGAGGAAATGAAAATGAACTGGGAAACCAAGAAGATTATGCACACCGACGCTGAAGTGAGTGCAACCTGTATTCGAATTCCGGTTGCCCGTGCACATTCCGAAGCAGTTTGGGTTGAAACGGAAGAAGTCTTGGATATTCAGGAAGTAAAAGACGCCATGGAAAAACTGGAAGGCCTGACTGTTCTGGATAATCCGTCGCAAAAAGTTTATCCGATGCCTTTGTTTGTTTCAGGAAAAGATGATGTTTATGTGGGCCGAATCCGGAAAGATGTTTCAAATCCTAAAAGCCTGACGTTTTGGTGCGTTGGCGACCAGATTAAAAAGGGCGCTGCGCTGAATGCAGTTCAGATTGCTGAATGGCTGATTAAAAACGGAGAGATCAAATAAATTCCAGATATAAAATTAAAAACAAAAGAGGCTTCGGAAACGGAGCCTCTTTCGTTTTTTCATATTTTTTTGAGATTATTCCACAACGATAAGCAGGTATTTTGAAGCTTTCCAGAATTCTTCCGGTTTGTCGATTACCAGGCTTTCAACGGTTTTTACTCCCGTAAGGTGGTATGAATCTGCAGGATGAGTCGTGATAATTTTTGCTTTTTTGGTATTCAGCGGCAACAAGTTAAACTCACGGATATCAATTTTCATGAAATAGTCATGATTGAAATCTTTTTTCATTTTAATTGTTTTGCCCATTCCCAAAACGCCGCCTTCTTTTTCGATCACATTCTTGGCTTCAAGTTCCTTTTTTGTGCCAAAAGCATAATAAGCAGTGTTTATTGCGATTGTTTGCGCTTCAATCGCCTGATTTTTTTCCTTGATCGTTTTTTCGCTTTCAGCAGTGATCGTCTCGATTTTCTGATTCAGTCCGGCTACATTCACATGCAGATTTTCCAGTTCCTGTTTCAGGCTGGCAATTTCACCATCTTTTTCGCCAACTTGTTTGTTCAGGTTTTCGATCATTTTTTCGAGTTCGGTAATTTTCAGATTCGATTTCCGGAGTTTTCCCTGAAGTGACTTAACCAACTCTTTATTTTTCTGCAAAAGGTTGTTAATTTGGGCAATGTCTTCAATGATCCGGCTCTTGGCTTCAGCTTTCAGTTCTGTCCCGGGTGCAGTTTGTACCGAAACGATTTTTTCGATGGTTTTAATCGAATCCAGATTTGCCTGAATTTCGTTCATAGCGCCAATAAATCCTAAAATGGAATTATCTTTTTGCACGCCCAGTTGAGCGACGCTATCCTGCTTGGCCTGCATACGGGCTATTTCTTTTTTGTGCTGTCCGCATGAAACCAAAACCATGACTGATAAAACAAATACTAATTTTTTCATTGGGTTGAATTTTATAAGGATTAAAATTTCTTTCTTAAACTGCTTACTCAGCAAACAAAGATAAACTGTTTTGAGACATAATACCGTTTGACCGGTTGTATTTGAAATGTGTTAACTATTTGTCCTTTATCGCGATATTTGTTTTTTTCTGAAAAACCTGACTCAAATCAATGGTATCAAACATTTCAAGAATCCGTCTTTCTGTTTCTTCAAATCCTATCCTGAAGATTTCGTCAGCTTTATCAAAATCGAACGTGTTGAACTTCCTGGTTTGCGGAGGTTCAATCACAAAGTCGCATTTGGCCAGACTTTCACGAACATTCTGGCTCATAGTCAACCGAACAGCTCGTTCGGCAACGGCTTTTATTCCGGAAATATTTTCTACCGGACCGTTATGGTTTACATGAACACCAATCAGGATGCGGCATTGATCGCGGATACAGTCGACCGGAAGGTTATTGAGCAGACCTCCGTCAACATAGGTAAAACCATTGATGATCTGCGGTTCGAAGATGACCGGAATGGATGCTGATGCCAAAACCCATTGGAAGAGTTTTCCTTCATTTTTTATTTCTGTAAGTCCACTGTTGAGGTTGACAACCGAACAGTAGAATGGCTTTTTGAGGCACGAAAAATCATCCTTCTTAATGTTGGTCTCGAGCAACGACAGAATTTTCTCGATATCAATTAATCCATTCGACGGCAATTGCCATTTGAACATCTTCACGACTTTGTTCGATTTCACCAGTTCCAGAATCTGTAAAGGTTCCATTCCGGCAGCATAGAACACGCCAACTAATGCCCCGGCACTTGCTCCTGAAATGATTTCGGGACGGATGCCATATTTATGAAGTGCCTCAATTACACCGATGTGTACGATTCCCCTTGCTCCGCCACCGCTCAGCGCCAAACCGATTTTATAGGGTTTAGGATTAAGTAACATCTATTTTTTGCTTTAATGATTAGATTCAAACTTCATCAGATGCAAAAGCAAAATCATGCTTTTCGTTTAAAAGCCTTTGTATAAAGATAAGAACAAATAGAAAGAAAATGTAAAAATAAATCGAAAAATGGCACTTTTCATTTACAATTTATAAAATAGGAATCCTAATTTCCTCAATTTTACCAGCGACTTCCAATCCGGCATTTCGGCCCACATCAGAGAATATGGATTTTCCGGATTTCCGTTCCGTCAGATTTACTTCAACCCGGGCATTCATGCTTTCTTCGATCCGGCCATCCATCAATCCCAGAATTGGCGATGCCAAAGCGGTGGAGGCCTCGCGCTGAACCAGAATCTCAAGAATGTAATTCTTGTTTTGCATCACCAGCTCAACCTTTTCGGCATCGATAACCGATTTTCGTAAAACACTCCCGTTGTATGTTGTGAATTGGATGAGCTTGTCGCCCAGCCAGATGCCGGTAATAAATCCCACAAACGAATAACCGAGGTAGGGAATTTTGGCAACCGATGTTTTCAGTGAAAATCCACTTTTACTAAAATGATTGGATTGCAACCAGATGTATGCACTCGGAAACGACCGGCCCCAGTCTTTCTCAATATATCCGCGACCATCATCAAAGTTCAGAATTTGGCCGTCAACTTCGAAATTTCCTTTGATCGAATGATCCATACTAACAATTCCATGATAGCATTCCATCCAGGGTAAAAAGGTATATGGACCCATAATTCCAGGTGAATACCAATGATTCGGCCATCGGATATTCCCCGAAAATTCAAGTTCACCTTTGATTTCCGGAAGGTCTATTTTTAGGATTTGTTCCGAAAAATGATTACTGCCAATTTTCAGATCAAACCGGTTGACTTCAGGTATGAAAGAATTTACGTCGAATGTGTGATATCGTGCGGTAAGCTTTTTCCCGTCGAGAACCTGTACGAATGCATGCCGGTTACCCTTTTCGTCCATGGCAATTCCGGGAATAATTGCAAATGCTTTGGTTTCATCCTGGTTCACCACTTTGAAATACCAGCCTTCAAAATAACTTTGTTTTTGGGTCCAACCCTGAAATTGTTCAGGATGAAAGACCGATCGGATTTTTTGACGTATCATGGCTGGTTATGGTGTAACATTTTAGTTTTCCAATTTAGGGTTTTCTTTCGGAATTAAACTTGAAAGTTTGTAATATTGTACGCTCTAAAATTGCCGGAATAAATACTATAAACCAGTATTTTCGAGTAAGATTTATACAATATATTTCCAAATTGGCAGTTTAGCTTAGAGCAACAAATTTCAGATATTGGGCAGACACTATTCATATCGCATTTTATTTATTTCAGTATTGTTTTTTCTCTCGGCCTGTTCGACTGAAAAGAATACATCTTTTTCCCGTGCATACAATAATGTTACTGCACATTACAACGTGTATTTTAATGGCAAGGAAAGCCTCCGGAAGGGAAAGGAAAAAATAGATAAATCGGTAGATGATGATTATTCGAAGGTTTTGCCGCTATTCAAATCAAGTATCCAATCCACAGCCACAGCCGCAAATTCCGATATGGATATTAGCATACTTAAAGGCTCAAAGCTTATCCAGTCACATTCAATTACCAAAAAGCCAAAACGCAAAAAGAACCGAACCAAATCGTACATCAAGTTTGCCAGTCGCGAAGAGTTTAATAATTGGGTTGACGATGCCTATATCCTGATGGGTAAGGCCTATTTTTACAAACACAGCTATGCTTCGGCGGTGGAGAATTTCTCATACGTGGTCCGTAAGTTCCCTACTGATCCGTCGCGCTATACTGCATACGTCTGGTTAATACGTTGCTATACTGAAACTGAAAGGTATGTTGAGGCCTATGAAATTATCCAGCAGATGCAGACCGATGAAAATTTTCCGCATAGTCTGGAAGGTGAATTTGCCGCAGCAACGGCGGACTACTATGCACGGCAATTGTACTACAAGGAAGGAATTCCTTTTCTGTCAATTGCTGTGAAACAAACCGGCAAAAAGGAAGATAAGCTGCGTTATAAATACGTTTTGGCACAATGGTACCAGCAAACTGATAATCCTGAAAAAGCTTCCCAGACTTTCAGAGAAATTGTCCGTATGGATCCGCCTTATAAAATGGCTTTTAACGCACGTATAAGTGCTGCCGGAACTTTTACCGGGACCGGCGATGCGGAAAAGCTGAAAAAAGAATTGCATAAAATGCTTCGCGATAAGAAGAATCTGGAATTCAGGGATCAGATTTATTTTGCTATGGGTAAGATCTCACTGAAGGAAGGCAGCAAAAAACAGGCGTTGGAAGAATTTTCCAAATCGGCTTTTTTGAGCTCAACCAACCTTTATCAGCGGGCACTTTCGTGTCTGACACTTGCTCAGATCTATTTTGAGGAACCTGAATACAAAAAAGCTCAGAGTTACTATGACAGCGCCATGGTGGTTATCGACAATAAATACCCGAATTACCAGCAAATTTATGATCGCCATAAAAGTCTGACCCGATTAACCGACAACATTTACGCGGTAGAACGGGAAGACAGCCTCCAACGGATTGCCCATTTGGATGAAAAGTCAAGAAATGCTTTGATTGACAAATGGATCGCCGATGTTTTGGCTAAAGAAGCAAAAGCCAAATTAGCCGAATCGGAACAGATGCTGAATCAAAATTATTTCAGGCAGAATCAAAGTCGTTTTGGGTTGAGTCAGAAGCAAGACGGAGCCGGATGGTATTTTTACAATCCAACCACGGTAGCCTACGGAAAAGTGGAATTTGAGCGGCTTTGGGGTAAACGAAAACTGGAAGATAACTGGCGCAGGGCGAATAAAAGCGCCAACGTTGAAGGCGATACAGAGCTTGCGGAAGATTCTCTGATGAATGTCAAGGGAAAAGTTGTCAAGGTGAAAGATCCCAAAAACCGCGAATTCTATACCCAGGATTTGCCTGTAAACGATTCGTTAATGGCTGTTTCCCACGGAAAAATCCGGAATGCCTTGTTTAATGCAGGTCGTATCTTTAAAACTGATTTTAACGATTTCCCTCGTGCAATCGGATCTTTTGAGGATCTGAATAAGCGTTATCCGGAAAATCTTTTCGCATTGTCTTCGTGGTTCGAATTGTACGATTTGTATACCAAGCAAAAAAATACGGAAAAGGCCGATTTCTATAAAAACCTGATTATAGGCAAATATCCTGATTCGAAATATGCCAAATATTTGCAGAATCCAAATTATTTCATTGAACTTGAAGCCCGGGCCGATAGTGTGAACCGTCTGTATCAGAAAGTATTCATTGAATTTAAGAATGGCAACTATGCCCAATCCGGAAAAGTAGCTGATCAGATTATGCAGATGAAGCCTGACAGCTTATTGATCCCCAAAATTAAATTCTTCCGGATCATTGCTGATGGAACCTCATCAACACGCGAAAATTTCAGTAAACTGCTTACCGATTATATTTCAACTTATCCAAAGGCAGAGCCTGTAACTTATGCCGGTGAGATACTGAAGCTCATTCAGGATAGCACTCTGCTTGATTATCAAAAAATGGTTGCTTCAGGATACCTGAACGACCAGATTCAGAATAGCGAGTTGCAGCCGGGGAACAATAAAGGTGCCGATGAATTTGGAGGAAAATTTTCATACGATGAAGATTTACAGCACTATTTTGTGATTGCTTATCCTAAAGGAGCAAACCTTGATCTTAACCAGCTGAAATTTGATCTGGCCAATTACAACATTGACCATTATACGAAAGTCGATTTTGACATTGAGACACAATCACTGAACGCCAATAGTTCGTTGTTACTGGTCCGTTCGCTTAACGACAAGGAACAAGGGCTGATTTATTTCCGGTCGATTATCAAAAGAAGGAATGTTTTTGAATCGCTTAAAAAGATCAAATACGTCAATTTTATTGCTTCTTCAACTAATTTCAGGGAAATAACTACTGACAAGGATTATACAGAATACCTGAAATTCTTTGTCAAGAACTACAGTCATTTTATTACCGGCGATTTCTCCGACGAGTTGCTTCCCGAGCCTGAAGAGCTGTTGGCAAAGGCTCAGCATGATGAGGATCTGCCGAAGGAAAAGGGTTCATTTGTGTCGATCAATCCGGTTAGTTCGGGATCTGATATCTATTTGAACGAAGAAAGTGGTAAGCAGAATTTTGTAATAGCGGTCAATTCACCGGGAGCAAACCTGAAACCGGTTACCTCAGCTTTCACTACGCATAACCGCGATCAGTTCCGTTCTTCAAATCTCACGATCAGCCAAAGTCAGGTTGCTGATTATCAGCTGATGGTTATTGGTTCATTTAAAACCAAGACTGAGGCCATTGCCTACTTTACCAAATCGGTTACAAACCGGAAATTGTTCCGCAGCCTCGATACATTGAGCTATCGTAACTTTATAATTACTGATGCCAACCTGAAAAAACTTACTGAGACCAAACGGATTTCTGATTACCTGAACTTCTTCAACACCAAATACATTGATGCTGTTGCCAATACCCAGAATGCTGCAGATGCCGCTTATAAAGGTCCGTACAGTCCGTCTGTTGATGCTGCTCAATCCTACTTCCTGATCATTCCAAAGGAAGAAGTCAATGCAGATCAGCTTGTTGAGGCGATCCGGAAATTCAATGAGCTGAATTATCCGAAACCAGCGCTAAGTGTGACTTCGGCCATGCTGGATGATTTCAGGATACTCGTTAAAGTGGAAGGACTTCCTGACTTGAAATCCGGTTTGGCCTATTTGCGTGCCATCGTAAAAGATCAGCAGGTATATGGTCCTATTCAAAATGCAAACTACCGGAACTTCATCATTACTCCTGAAAATGAAACAGTTTTCAAAAAGGACAAGAACATCCTTACGTATATGGAATTCTACAAACAGTTTTATCTCAAACAATAGATTGTTCGAAGGTTAAAGTATGTTAAGTCAATACTATTTTCAATTTTCAATTGTTTATTGCAATAATACATTTTAATCAAAGTGTAGCTTGACTACTTTATTTACTTATTTATTTTTTTATGAAGAGATTAAAATTACTTCCAGTGATGTTTGTTAGCTTGTTCTTAATTACCTCATGTCAAAAAAACATCACGGTTCCAGATACTTCAGCCTATGTTCCTACAGCTTCGGATGTCACGAAAACGGCCACACTGGCTCAATTGTCGCAGGGACGTTCCCTGTATGTGAATAATTGCGGAAGATGTCACGGATTACCATCACCCGATAGCTATTCGGCTTCTAACTGGAATATCATCCTGGGAAACATGATTCCAAGGACTCAAATGTCAGCTTCTGATGCAGCTTTGGTTTCAAAGTATGTCAGGAGAGGCAACTAAAAGTTATTAAAAGTAAATTACCGGATGAAGAAAACTAAAATACTCTGGACCGACGACGAAATCGATCTTTTACGTGCTCACATTATTTTCCTTCAGGAAAAGGGATTTGAAGTTGTTACGGCCAACAATGGTTCCGATGCCATTGAGCTGGTTCGGAAAGATTTTTTCGATATCATTTTCCTGGATGAAAATATGCCCGGATTAAGCGGTTTGCAAACCCTGAATGAGATAAAATCGATCGATCCGAATGTTCCGGTGGTGATGATTACCAAAAGCGAGGAGGAGGATATTATGGACGAGGCGATTGGCTCGAAAATGGCTGATTACCTGATAAAACCTGTAAATCCGAATCAAATTCTTCTGACTATAAAAAAGAATGTCGACCAGCGTCGGCTGGTTACCCAACGCACCACATCGGCTTACCAAAGCGAGTTCGGGAAAATCGGACTGCAAATCAGCGACCGCCTTTCATTTGCAGAATGGGTCGACGTTTACCGGAAACTGGTGTTCTGGGAACTTGAGCTAAGTACCTCCGGAGATTCGGCCATGGATGAGGTCCTGAAAATGCAAAAATCAGAAGCCAATCATTCTTTTGCACGATACATCCGTGGTAACTATCAGCCCTGGTTTGGGGCTAATTCAGTTGATCGTCCTCTGCTTTCTCCGGATATCTTCAGAAACAAAATATTTCCTCAGGTCGAAGATGGCAATAAAGTTTTCGTTCTGGTCATCGACAATTTGAGGTACGACCAGTACCGGGTTTTGGCCACGGTTTTGAATAATTATTACCATATTGAAGATGAAGATCTGTATTGCAGCATTCTTCCTACTGCTACCATGTATGCACGAAATGCCATGTTTGCTGGTTTAATGCCTACAGAAATCGAACGTTTATATCCTGAATTCTGGGACGATGACGACAACGAAGGTCATAAGAATCGCTTTGAGAAAGAGCTTTTAATGAAGCAACTATCCAGGTTGGGAAAGAATTACAAACTGTTTTTCGAGAAAATTACCAACGTAAAAGGCGACAAAAAAATGAGCGATTATCTGGGGAGTATTCTCCAGAGCGACTTGTCGGTCATGGTTTTCAATTTTGTGGATATGATTTCGCATGCCCGCACCGAAATGGACATGATCAAAGAACTGGCCAGCGACGAAGCAGCTTACCGATCACTTACGCTAAGCTGGTTTAATCACTCTTCGCTGCTCGATTTACTGAAACTGCTCGCTGAAAATAAAGTGAAAGTAGTGTTGACAACCGATCATGGCAGCATTCGTGTTGATAATCCACTGAAGGTAATCGGTGACCGTGAAACCAATACCAATCTTCGTTACAAACTGGGGCGAAACCTCAATTACAAATCGAAAACTATTTACGATGTAAAGAATCCGGCATCAATTAATCTTCCATCGAGGAATGTGAGTACATCGTATATTTTTGCGACCAATACCGATTTCTTTGCTTATCCAAACAATTACAACTATTACGCTCAGTATTACCGGAACACGTTTCAGCACGGGGGAATTTCGCTGGAAGAAATGATTATTCCGGTAGTGACTCTCACACCCAAAGGATAATTATTGATCGTTCAGCTTTTCGTCACGTATTTTCTGATACTGCTTGTTGGCAAAAACAAATTCCTGAAGTTTTTGATTGTCGGAATAGAGAATCTCGTTTCGGTTACCTTCCCAGCACTTTTCTCCTTCAGAAATAAACAGAATATTGTCCCCGATTTCCATCACCGAGTTCATATCGTGGGTATTGATGATGGTGGTAATTTGCAGGTCGACAGTAATTGAATGAATGAGTGCGTCAATCACCAGCGAAGTTTCGGGGTCGAGTCCTGAATTGGGTTCGTCGCAAAACAAATACTTGGGGTTCATCACAATGGCCCGGGCAATTGCTACCCTTTTTTTCATTCCTCCTGAAATTTCAGAGGGACTTAATTTATTGGCATCGGTTATGTTTACCCGTTCAAGGCAATAGTCCACCTGTTTCTGTTTCTCCATGGGCGAAAGGTTAGAAAACATATCAAGTGGGAAACGGACATTTTCTTCTACAGTTAAGGAATCAAACAAAGCACCTCCCTGAAAAACCATTCCCATTTCCTGCCTGAGTTCCTTCCTGAACTTAGTATTCATCGAGGTAAAATCACGGTTATCGTAGAGAATTTGCCCACTTTCCACCTCGAACAATCCAACAATCGACTTTAACAAAACGGTTTTTCCCGATCCGCTTCGTCCGATGATCAGGTTTGTTTCGCCCTGATTGAAAACCTTGGAGATATTCCGGAGAACATCTTTATTTTCGAACGATTTAAATACGTTTTTAATTTCGATCATCTAAAGAAGTAATTGAGTTAAAATTAAATCCCACACCAGAATCATGATGTTTGTATTTACCACAGCCCGGGTACTTGCCGCACCGACATCAAATGCACCGCCTTCGACGGTGTATCCGAAAAATGCAGCAATGGATGCGATTAGGAAACCAAAAACCAGACATTTCATAAGCGAGAAGGTGATATAATACGGAGTAAATGCGTACTGAATTCCACTGATGTAATCGGTTAAAGTAACGGCTCCAACTGCAGGGCCAACAATCATTCCGCCAATTATTCCAAAAAATACGCTCAAAATATAAAGCAATGGAAACATGAGTACCACTGCGATTATTTTAGGCAGAATGAGGTAACTGGCCGAATTAACGCCCATAATCTCAAGCGAATCGATTTGTTCGGTCACCTTCATACTTCCAATTTCAGAAGTGATGTTGGATCCAATCTTACCGGCCATGATCAATCCCATAATGGTCGAGGAGAATTCCAAAATCAGGGAATCGCGGTTACCCAAACCAATCAGAGTTCTTGGCAAAAGAGGATTTGTCAAATTGTAAGCAACCTGCAAGGTCATAATTCCACCCATAAACAGGGAAATAACAGCCACAATTCCGACCGACTTTAAACCGAGGTTTTCAATCTCGTTAAATATCTGCCGCAGATATACGCTGTGCCGCTCAGGTCTGCTGAAAACCCTGAGCATTAAAGCAAAATATCTTCCTGTTACATTAAAAATGTTCATCTGCATACGGATTTTATACCTCCCTGTAAATATATTATTTGATTAATTATTTGAATAAGTGACTATAAATCAATGTGATAATCAGCTAATTGCGAATCAATTTACACCTGCTTAGATTTTATAAAGGTACAAATATTCCAAAAACAGGCATTTTTTCAGCGGTTTTAATTTTAAACTCATTATCTTGATAAAGGATTTCAGGACCTTTTTGCACTCTTAAAACAACTGGACCGAGCTCGTGACTAAATCTATAAATGGCTTACAATAAAATAGTTGAACTATGAACAACACCTATTGTGTTATAATGGCTGGCGGAATTGGTAGCCGGTTTTGGCCTCTGAGTAAGAGTACGATGCCGAAACAATTCCTGGATATCCTGGGAACAGGCCGCACTTTTATTCAGCAAACCTACGACCGGTTTAAAACAATTTGTCCTGACGAAAATTTTTATGTCGTTACCAGCGTCGATTACAAGAAGTTTGTGCTGGAACAATTGCCTGAGCTGAAAGAAAGTCAGGTATTGCTTGAGCCATTACGCCGAAGTACCGCTCCCTGTGTAGCCTATGCCTGTTATAAGATTCAGCTGGTCAATCCCGAGGCAAATATCATTGTAGCTCCATCCGATCATCATATTCAGCAGTTGGATGTATTTCTGGAGCAAATCACCAAAGGATTGGACTTTGTGAGTAAAAACGACGCTTTACTTACTCTTGGAATTCAACCTAACCGACCCGAAACAACGTATGGATACATCCAGATCGAAAGTTCCAAATCCATCGCATCGATCGACAACCTGCACAAGGTCAAAACGTTTACCGAAAAGCCCAATTTGGAACTGGCCAGGCTTTTTGTCGATAGTGGTGAGTTCTTCTGGAATTCCGGAATTTTTATCTGGTCGCTCAAATCAATTCTGAAAGCATTTAAAACTCATCTGAGTTCGGTTTCCGATTTATTTCAGAAAGGACAAAAACTTTATGGCACTGCCGATGAAGTTCCGTTTCTGAATAAAACCTATTCCGAATGCCAGAACATATCCATCGATTACGGAATTATGGAAAAGGCTCACAATGTATTTGTATTGTGTTCCGATTTTGGATGGAGCGATTTGGGAACCTGGGGTTCACTGTACGAAAATTCGAATAAGGATGAACTTGGAAATGTTGTTTCAGGAGAAGGCGTAATGCTTTACGGATCAAAAGATTGCATCGTTAATATGCCAACCGGAAAGCTTGTTGTGCTTCAGGGTCTGGACGGATATATTGTTGTTGAATCGGAAGAAACCCTTCTGGTTTGCCGAAAAGATGATGAACAACAAATCAGGCAGTTTGTAAACGACGTCAGGCTAAATAAAGGCGACAACTACGTTTAGTTCAATAATTTGATGTGTTAAGAATGTTATTCTTTTGGTTTTGAATTTACCTGTGGCCTGCGCGATCTGTTGTTGCGATTTTTCTTTACCACCGGTTTGGTGAAGAATTTCTGATCCAGCTCGCCCACATTCATCATGTTTTCCTTCTTTGGCTCAGAATCGGTTCCATAACCGTCAATCGATGGCTTTTGTCCGCGCTTGTTCAGGTTCAGGAATTTCTTTACATCTTCAAGATCGAGGACAAAACTTGACCCTGCAGACTTTTCGTACATATACCAGATCTTTTTCTGGAGAATATCGGTTTTGAAATGTCTTGCAATTCCTTTGTCTGTTTCAATTGTCAGCAACTCATTGGGGAAATCTTCCAGTGCTTCGAGGTAATGATCCAGTTCGTAGGTGAGGCAACATTTAAGTTTTCCGCATCGTCCGGCCATCTTTTCGGCATTGGGCGACAAGCCTTGCTTGACTGCAGCATCCGAAGTAACACTCGAAAAATCGGTTCGCCAGGTTGAGCAACACAAGGCCCGACCGCAGGAACCAATTCCGCCAATACGGCCGGCTTCCTGACGAACACCAATCTGTTTCATCTCAATTTTAATCGAAAAATCACGGGCATAAAGCTTGATGAGGTCCCTGAAATCAACCCGGTCGTCGGCAATGTAGTAGAAAATTGCCTTGTTATTATCGCCACGAAATTCCACATCGCCGATTTTCATATTCAGGTTCAGTTCATTGGCGATCTGTCGGGCGCGGATCATCACTTTATTCTCGCGAGCCTTGGCTTCTTCCCACTTAATTACATCGGCCGGAGTAGCTTTCCGGTATATTTTATTCCATTCGTAACGATCCTGCTTTTTGACTTTCCGTTTAAACTGAAGTTCTGCCAGTTTCCCCGTCAGTGAAACTGCACCGATGTCGTGTCCCGGAGAACATGCCACCACAACCAGTTCGTCGCGCTTTAAAAACAATCCTTCTTCATTTCTGAAAAACTCTTTCCGGGTTCCCTTGAAGCGAATTTCTACGATGTTCGATTCGTTCGT
>JBAWZG010000047.1:0-22034 GCA_037143155.1 Bacteroidia bacterium | reverse complement strand
TCCAATCGGACGGCCAGTCCGGCAACGTAATTCTGCTTGTTCTTCCAGCGAAAGTTCCAGATCTTTTTCTGTCAACTGAGAAAGTGCAACAACCGGACAAGTCTCTGACATTCCGTATCCGGCAAAAACATCAATTCCCCGGTTTAAAGCCTGAATGGCCAGTGCTTTAGGAAGAATTGCCCCGCCAATGATGCAACTCCAACGTGAAAGATCATAAGATGCAGAGTCAGGTTCCTTCAAAAGCATATTCAATATGGTAGGCACACAATGACTGAAAGTTACCTGATGCGCTACTAACAATTTCAGGAGCATAAGTGGAACATATTTTCCCGGATACACCTGTTTGACTCCCAAAAAAGTTGCGATGTATGGAATTCCCCAGGCATGCACATGGAACATGGGAGTTAGGGGCATATAAACCGATTCGCTGTGTAAACGTCCTTGAACTGAAGGCGAAGCCAGTGCTGCAGTTGTTGAAAGTGTATGCAGTACCAACTGCCGGTGCGAGAAATAGACTCCTTTCGGAAGGCCGGTTGTTCCTGTGGTATAAAATGTTGTTGCCCTGGTGTTTTCATCAAAATCAGGAAAATTAAATTCCGGAGCTGCTTCGGCAAGTAATTTTTCGTATTCACCTTCAAAGGATATGTGATTTCTGGAAACTTCAGTCCCCTCATCGATCAGAATGAATTTTCTTCCCTCCGAGATCCGTCCTTTAATTGCTTCCAGCAGAGGAACGAAGTCGGCATGACAGATAATTACATCATCTTCAGCATGTTCGATGGTATATACTAATTGTTCGGGCGACAAGCGGACATTAATCGTATGAAGTACGGCACCCATCATGGGCACAGAATAATAAGCTTCGAGATACCGGTTTGAATCCCAATCCATTACAGCTACCGTGCTGCCACGGACAACTCCAACCGAAGTCAAAACATTGGCCAGGCGGTGAACGCGTTCCTTCCAGCTTCGGTAGGTCAGTGTCAGTTGATCGCGGTAAACGATCTCCTGATCGGGATTGTTTCCCAATGGAGCTAAAAACAACTGTTTGATCAGTAGAGGATAATCGTAAGCAGAGGCTGTTCTTTTTATCAAGTTGCTCATCGCTAATTCTTTTTGTTTATAAATAGATATGAATTTCAAATATATAGTGAATGTTTAGGATTTTATCTTTTTTAGAAGAAATCCTTCCTGACAGGGAATGTTATGAATTTTATTCCGTCCATCCTATTTCTGTTTTCTGATTAGCCAGATTTCGGCAACCTGCGAGCCTCGTTCGCCTTCGCCTTTGGTATCATCGCCGCAGGTCCAGGTAAATGTTACTTTACCGTCTTTGGTTATTTCCTTCGGAAGCTGAAATTCAAACAAAGGCTGGGTTCCCATGCGGATGAAATCATGAATCATTACTCCATCGGCAACCAATTTCATGTTGGAACGGAACCGTCCGGTATAGGCAATTTTCAAGGTATATTCAGCTTGTGGATCCAGATTGTCGTATTCCATTTCGAGTGGAGTATCATATAAGGTGTTGATCTGGTTCATCCAGGCCAGTGGCGTTGTCTGACCTTCAAAACCTTTGGCGACAATTTCGTGCACCCAATCCACTCCGGAAAGTCCAACGCCAAAGCTCACCCTTGGCGATTCCAGACTTCCGGGATCTTCTTTCCAGGTTTTTTTCGCTTTTACACGTTTCCATGCTACCGGATTTCCAAAATTGTCATAAAATCCACCGGGACCGGGATCAGTACGGTGTAAAATTTGCTCGATTGCAGTCAGCCGTTCCTGTTCTCCCGGAAGTTTTTCAATCCGGTTAAGTTGGTCCAAAATCCATAAGGCATCGTTCAGCGGAATGTCAATGTTGTCGATGAAATTTCCCCTTCCGCCCATGGCATGTTGTTTTTCAACGGTCAATTGTGCTCCAAAACTTCGAAACAATGAATCGGCCAAAGCCAGACATCGTTCTTTTAATTCAGGAGAAACCGGCTTTTCATGGGCGAGAGCGAGTGCGTTTTGTGCATTGGCAATTGAAGTTTTTGAACCGGTCGATTTCGAGTTTTCGAGAATATTCCTGGCTTCACGTTCGAGTGAAGTTTCATAAATCAGCCTTCGCTGAGTATAGGCATCGAAATAAGCCCGGATCAATCCGCTTTGAAATCTCGGATTGCTCAATACATCTGAAGGAGCATTTTTCTCCATATCCTGCCATTGCTGAAAGGTGCGCTGTACCTGTTCGTTCGACAAAAGCGGTCCCCGGAAGTTCCGTTCAAGAGCGATCAATCCCTGCGCCACTCCTTCGGTGTAATCAGGTCCGATAAAATAGCGCGAATAATCGCGAAGTGTTTCCAAAACTGGTTTTTTTGGATCCCAATCCTGATCGCTCCAGACGAATTTATTCACATCATCATTGGTTCCTTCTGAATAGCTGATGCTTCCGTTAGCCAATGGAGCATATAAGTTATGGATGTATTTTTCGTCTTCCGGTCGTGGATTGATGCATTCCCGGCCTAAAGTCATGGCAAATGCGATGTCCCAATCCGGCACGGGATACTGGCAGCTGTAACTGTGAGTGATATCCGGATAAAGACGGATGGCAACCGATGGATTGATCAGTTTTTTGACTTCCGGAAGAGGAGTTTTTATCCACGGACCATAAACGATTCCGCCAAACCAGGAATATTGCCGGTTGACATGCCCGTAAAATTTTCGGTACCATTCTTTGCTGGGTTTAAAAACCTGCGGTGAAACCCAGATTTTGGCATTCGGGTGGTATTTATGCAGCACCACGGCTTCTTTTTCGAGCCAGCTAAAAAGAACATCCGGCTCCAGGTCGCCCGGATCGCCTGCCGGAACAAAAAGTGCATCCAGTTTCGGTAATACACTGAATACCTTTTCCCGTTCATCCAGTTCTTTCCGGATGGAATCGGATGAAGTGTAATCTTTGCCCATGTTGGGGTACCACATCCACACATCCAGTCCATATTCCTTGCAAATGCGCGATTGTTCGGCAATCATCCGGATGGCCGGCAGTTTCATGTTGACGCTGGTGGCGTCGTCGTCTGTGCGGGGTGGCATAATTTCAATGCTGTTGGCGCCAAAGATAGCGAGGTCACGAATATACCGGTCGTATTGGGCAACCGTCCATGCATCGTAGGCATTGGTTTTCGGGCGGTAGCCCAACTGGTGGCCACGAATCGGATATACAGGTGTAGAAGAAACGCTGAAGTTTTCAGGAATCAATATTTTCCCTGGTGAAAGTTCCACTTTACGGAGCAAACGACCTACTCCATATAAAGCACCTCGTTCGTCGTGACCTGCAATAACAATGGTATTGTTGTCAGGAAAGATGATTTTATAGCCGTCCTTTCCGGTGTTTGGAAGCTTATTTAATGCAGCGGAAAAAGTTTCCGGAATTTTATTCATCTGGCCTTCCACGCCAACAACGATGACGGGTTTTCCTTTCAATGAATATTTTTCAGTAAGCGGAAGAAGAAGGTTCGTTCGTTTTTGAATTTCCTCAATCAATACCTGAACAGCTTTTACCACCTGAAGATTTTTCTTCTCTGGAAAAAGTATGGATGCATTGGAAAAGTCAGCTGACTGGCCAAAAACGGCAGAAGTTATGGCAATGAATAAAAAAAGAGTAACTGCAATTTGGTAACGTTTCATGACTTAGTATGTTTACCCGAAAATAATACTCATGATAATACTATTCCGAAAGAATAATGAAGATTTCTAATGATAAAACAGCAAAATTGTTGAGCTTACCAGCAGCTTATTGTAATAATAACTATTTGTCAGATAAAACTATACAGAAGGATTAAAGGTTAAAATTCGATGTGTTTCATGCAATAAAAAACTATTAAAATGAAGATTTTTATTCTATTTTTGATTGTATTGAAATCTCTGTATCGCCTAAATCTGAATACTGAAGTTAGTTGGATCCCTGATAATCAGTATTTCTGGAAATATTGCACGAATTTCGGATTTAAAGGAATTTAATATTCACCAGAGAATAGTTGAAATGAATATCTGCTTTCAATTTTCCTGAAAGATACAGGCCATTGATTTGTCGCTTTTCATTTAAGGAAGATTAATATTTTTGTGATTGAATTTTAACTTTATTCAATTCTTAAATCGGTTTAGCTAAAAAAATGATGTTAATATATGATCACGGATGTTAAAATATGATGCAATAAAAATAATATTCCATAAGATTTATCTTTTTCAATTTCTAATCTTTGACCTGTTGAATGTTCTTGAGCTAAACTTCAAATTTGGAAGCGGCCAACATTATTAATAACTATAAATTTTAATCTATGAAAAGAAAATTCTTGCAATTGCTCCTTTTGGGAATGTTTGCTTTTATGACAAGCACTTCATTTGCCCAAATTAAAGTGAGTGGTGTTGTGAAGAGCTCTGATGGCGGTTTTCTTCCCGGAGCAACTGTCGTAGTAAAAGGTACCACAAAAGGTGCTACTGTTACTGATAGCGATGGTAAGTACAACATTGCTGTTCCAAATGCTCAGTCGACTCTGGTTTTTACCTTTATCGGAATGGCAACTCAGGAAATTCCTGTAAACGGTAAAGCAGTAGTTAATGCTACTTTAACTACCGTGACAGTCAATTTTGATGAGGTAGTTGTCACTGCATTGGGCATCTCCCGTGAAAAGAAATCACTGGGATACTCTGTAGGTGAAGTTAAAGGTGAAGAGTTACAAAAGGTTGCAACAGACAACGTGTTGAATTCACTCGCTGGAAAAGTTTCCGGTGTGGCCATCAGTACAACAGGTGGTATGGGGTCTTCTGTAAGCATGGTTATTCGTGGGGCGTCTTCCTTAACCAGCGACAATCAGCCGCTTTTTGTTGTTGACGGTGTACCGATGGCTAATACAGTGAATAACGTTTCACAAATAGGTAATGATAACCGGGTTGACTATGGCAATGCCATTTCTGACCTTAACCCTGATGATATTGAATCGTTATCCGTATTAAAAGGCCCAAGTGCTGCGGCACTTTATGGATCAAGGGCTGGTAACGGAGTTGTTTTGATTACAACTAAATCAGGAAAGAAAAAGAAAGGCCTGGGAGTTACTATCACTTCTAATACAGTTATTGATTCTCCTTACAAGTACCTTGACAACCTCTTGAATAATGGATTTGCTTATGGTCAGCGTCCGTTTACACAAGATAACCGGCCAAGTAACAACATGGATTACATTTCCATTGATCCAACAGAAACAAACTGGGCTGGTCCTCAGTTGAATAAAGGGATGATGGCTTACCAATGGCCTTATTATGATGCAAGTGGTAAACTGACTGCAACTGCGTTGGTCGACCATACGAATAATGCTAAAAATTTCTTCCAGACAGGATATACTACAACCAATAACATCGAAGTAGCTGATGCTACTGATCGGGTTGACTACCGGATTTCATATAATAATATGGAAGGAAAAGGTCTGATTCCAAACGACGATTTGCATAAAAATTCAATATCGTTGAACTCGACTGTAAAGATGACCTCCAAACTAAAGATAAATTCTAACTTTAATTTTAGTTCGACCGGTGCTAAAAACCGCCCTGCTGGTAATAGAGGAACAAACCCGATGCAGGCGTTTTATCAAATCAATCCTTCGATTGATATTCTTTCCATGAAAAATTACTGGAAACCAGGTCAGGAAGGCATTATGCAGAACAGTCCTTATACATTGGATGATCCAACAAGCTACGTGAACAATCCATATTTCCTTGCCAATGAAGTAAATAATGGCTTTCAGAGAGACCGGATTTACGGTAATGTGAAATTAGATTATCAGATTCTTCCAAGCCTGTCATTTTTTGCCCGCTATTCGCTCGATGCTTACCATGAATTTCAGGATACCAAAATTTCAAAAAGCTATACTGGTGAACGTAAAGGCTTGTATGGGTTAATAAATTCATACAGAAGAGAAAGAAATGCAGATTTCCTGTTAAGCTATATAAAGAAAACCACCGATTTTAGTATTACTGCCTCTTTGGGAGGAAATGCAATGTACCAGTTCTCTAACTATAGCACGATCCAAGGTAAAAGTGGTGGTTCAGGATTAATTCTTCCCGGAATCTTTAATGTAGGTAACATGGCTCCGAGTAATATTATTACCGGTTCAGGAATTGGTCAAAAAGGAATTTATAGTATTTACGCCTTAGGTTCTGTTGGATATAAGGATATGGCTTATCTTGATCTGACCGCCAGAAATGACTGGTCAAGCACCTTACCGGTTGAAAACCGTTCATATTTCTACCCATCGGCATCACTAAGCTTATTGGTGAATCACATGATCGATTTGGGTCCTAAAGTTTCGCTCTTAAAAGTAAGAGCTGGTTGGGCACAGGTAGGTAATGACACGAATCCATATATGTTACAGAATTCAATGGGTAATGCCGGATCTTGGGGAGACCAAACACAACTTACGACTTCAGGCACTTTGTTATTACCTAATTTAAAACCTGAAATTAAAACTTCAAAGGAAATAGGGTTAGATCTGGGACTTTTGGAAAATCGACTGAAATTTGAAGGAACTTATTATACTTCTGAAAACAAGAATCAGATTCTTTCAACTAATCTTACTCCTTCAACAGGTAGTTCTTATATGCAATACAATGCAGGTTTGATTTCGAGTAAAGGTATCGAACTTTCGATAGGCGGTACACCAATCAAAACAAACGACTGGACTTGGGATCTGAATGTGATTTACTCCAAAAACAGGTCAACAGTTGAAGAACTTGCTCCTGGGTTTACTCATATTACCTTATGGACTGATGCCAAAGGTGGTGCAATGACCTGGGTTGGAGAGCAAATAGGAAATATTGTTGATAAGAAATATTTGAGAGTTGAAGATAAAACATCACCTTATTACGGATGGCCACTTCTTGATGGCGGCTGGGATCAGGAAGATGGAACACTTGAGAAAAATGGAAAAAGGGTTGCTCCGGTAATTGGCAACTTCAATCCAGACTTTACTATGGGAATTCATACATCGGTCAGATATAAAGACTTTACCCTCAGCGCAACGATTGATTGGAGAAAGGGAGGTCAGTTTGTATCTCAAACGATGCGTTACGAAGAGTCTGATATGCATGGAAACCGGATACTGAATACATTTATCCATGTACCTGCAGGTGTTGACATGGCCACCTGGCTAAAAGCGCACGCCAGCCTGTTTGGTCCTAACGGCACCGCATTTCCTGTAGTGGGCGGTCCAACTGCCGAACAGGGTGGTTTACCTTATACCGATTCAGGAATTACATTGAATGATGGAACATTTGTTCCAGGAGTAAGCGGATCAGTTGATGCCAACGGTAAATTTACGATGGAACAGGAATGGTTGACTCCAACAGGTGATACCTCTGACCGGTATGGTGACATGTACGGATGGGGTTTAACCAAAACTGCAACTTTCGATGCTGATTTTGTCAAATTAAGAGACCTCACGCTTTCTTACAAACTTCCTTCATTGAAATCTATTGGCATTCAGAATGCAACGTTTTCAGTGTATACCAGCAATGTCATTTTATGGACAAAAGCCAAAATCGGTATAGATCCTGAAATGGCGTTTCAACCTGAAAATGGAGTTACCGGACCTGGAAGTACCCAGTTTAAACAAGGTATTGAAAGGTACAATGCTACTCCATGGACTATTCCTGTAGGTTTCAAACTCAATGTAAGTTTCTAAACTATAAAAATATTAAATATGAAATTTATGAAAACACATTATAAATTATTTCCGGTTCTGATCATGGTAGTTTTTGCCTCCTGCAAAGACCTTACCGAATTAAATGTGAACCCGAATGCTGTCGATCCAACCACTGTAAATCCAAATTTTATGGTGCCAACAGTTATCACTGCAACGGCACTGCCATATCAGGATAATAATTATCAGGGAGATGTAGCCGGCGCCATGTCGTACGTTCAGAAAAGCGGCTGGGGCTCTGGCTTAAATAACTTTACCTGGGTCGACGGTCGTGACTGGGGTGGCTATTATGGAAATCTGAGGAACATCTATCATCTGATTGACCGATCTAAAACTGAAGGAATGGAATTTCAGGAAGGTTTGGGACTCGTATTGAAAGCATTCAACTTTGGCCAGATTACTGATGGCTGGGGCGATGCTCCGTACACTGCTGCTGTTAATGCTGCTGGCGGAACTCAAGCCGATTTATTTCCTGCATTTGATACCCAGGAAACCATTTACAAAGGAATCATTGCCGATCTTAAGTCAGCGAATACGCTGTTGTCCAAATCCGTAGATTCCTACAAGCAGATTAACCAAAATGCAGACGTATTGTATAGTGGTGATCCGGCAAAGTGGAGAAAATTTGCCAACTCATTATTACTGAGATATTATATGCGTATTTCGGGTAAACTTCCTGATGTTGCAAAAGCCGGAATTGAAGAAATTATGGCTAACCCTGCACAATATCCCATTTTTACCTCGAATGATGATAATGCAGAAATGGCATACACCGGTAATCCAAACCAACGGTGGCCTGCAAATACAGTGGATGATGCAGGTTCGTCAAGTAATTTTACCAGGTTGCAACTTTGTTCCGGATTCCGGGATATTCTCACCGGCGTGAACGATCCGCGTATTTCGGTTTGGTTCAATAAAGTTATTCTTCAGGTTAAGATTTCTAAAAAATATGCTCCTGCAGCCGATGTAATCGTTGACAATGTCAGGTTTGTAAATCCGGATTCATTGGTTACCGCAACCCACAATTTTATCATTTATAACAAAAACACCTGGGCTGCTGATAATGACAAGGTAATTACCGGTGCGAACGGACCGATTTCTGCTACATTAATCGATACTGCACAATACGTTGGACTTCCGCTTGCATTTATGAAAGCTGAACCAATGGGATACAATTTGAACCCAACTCCAAAACAAGGTGGGGCCAATGTTTCCGTATCAGCTATCAGCGATATGTTTAAAGCCACGAATGGCGACATGTTAAAAGCCAAAATCATATCCTATTCCGAAGTTTGTTTCATCTTGGCGGAAGCTGCCCAAAAAGGGTATTCCGTTGGAGCACAAAAATCCTGGTATGAAAAAGGAATTCAGGCTTCTTTAAACGCCTGGGGTGTTGGAGACAGCTATAGTTCATACATCAAGAATGCCGGCGTAGCTTTTGATAGCTCTTTGAAACAAATCATAACTCAGAAATACATTGCTAACTATCAGGTAGCAATGGAATCGTGGTGTGATTGGAGAAGAACAGGTTTCCCTGTGTTCTCTTTTGGCACTAAAGGTCAACGACTTGCTTTACCAATTCGTTTCCGTTATGACCAGAATGAATTAAACCAGAATGGTGTTAATGCGAAGGTCGCCATTGATAAATTGGTTCAAACAGCATTTACTGCTCAAGATGGTAACGACAGTTCCTGGTCTAAAATGTGGTTGTTACAATAATTTTCAAGTACTATTAATTTCTTTATACAGAATGCCACCACCTATTGGAGGTGGCATTCTTTTTTGTAATGCTAAATTTTATAAAGTGTTGTTGATTTTGTTGACAACACTTTTTTTCTGAAGAAAAGCCCTAAACCATGTTAGAAACAAGAACTTTTATAACTTTATTTTTTGTCTTTTTACTGATCAATCCTGAATGGATATCAGCACAAAATATCCAACAGCCTGTATACAAAGACGTCCCATTCCTGCAAGAATACAGCATCAAATATTATACTACTGATGCATCAACCCAACTTAAAAAAGTAGTTTCCGACCGGAACGGAAACATTCAGATCCTTTCGTCCGACGGTTTGCTTAAACCATTTGCAGGTGCATTTCTTTATCCCGGAAAGATTGAGCCCGACAAGAGTTACCGGGCAATGGCCAACAAGAAATTAACCAATATTTCCATATATCAAAACCAATTGATATATCTTGATCAGTTTGCTGTCTTCAGCAATTCCTGGGCTGGAAGCATCTTTTCAAAACACGAATTACCCAATGCCAAACTGTTCGCCGGAAGTCCTGATTTTACATTCCTGGTTTCCAATGGAAATACAATCAAATGCATCAAGGATTCCAAATCACTCTGGACCGGAAAAATGACCGACGAAGTAGTCGACATCCGGTATTCAGCAGACAACAATCTGTTCTGGGTTTTAGGAACAAATTCATTGAGCACTTTTTCACTGGCAGGTCAACAGTTGACTAAAGTTTTTGAAGGAAGTGAATTTACGTCCTTCGACCTGACCGATAAAGGAACCAAAACCGTTATCGGAACCAAAAATGGCTACATCGAATTCAATAATAGTTCTAAAAAACAAAACGGTGAAATCCACCGGAAACTTCCATGCACAGATATTACTTGCGTGGCTGATATCAACGGAAAAGTTTGGTTCGGTTCAACACTCGGGGCATTCATGCTTCGTGAAGATGGAAAATACAATTACTACAACGGCGAACGCTGGCTCCCGGGCGATCAGGTTAGTCATATTTCTGAAGGCCCGGATCATTCAGTTTTAGTATTGACACACAGAGGATTGGGTCAGATCTGTTTTAAAAACCAGACATTGGAAGAAAAGGCCATGTATTACGAACAGCAGGTTCGCCAACGTCACATCCGGAATGGATTTAACGCATCCTGGGACGGATTGAAAAACGGCAACCTGTCAACCGGATATTTGAGTGATTCAGACAATGATGGTTTATGGACTTCCATGTACCTCGGGGGGGAGGTTTTCAGATATGCCGTAACCAAATCGGACGTTGCATTGCAGAATTGCCGTGAATCGCTCGAAGCATTGGAACGCCTCTATTCCATTAATTCCAATGAGGTCGGATTTCCTGCCCGTTCGTTTGAACGCAGCGGAATGATAGAAAAACTATCTGATTCCAATCGCTGGCGTCATGCCAAAGATCCGGAGTGGGATTGGAAAGCGACAACCAGCAGTGATGAAGCAATCGGACATATATTTGCCCTGGGTGCAATGGCCGAACTGGTTGATGTGCCTGAAATGAAAACCCGTGCTATCCACCTGATTGATATTTTGATGCAGCACATTGTTGATCACAACATGTACCTGGTCGATTTTGACGGAAAACCAACAACCTGGGGCCGCTGGAATCCTGAGTATGTGAATGCAAGGCCAATCAATGTTGGCGATCGGAAAATCTGCTCGTCCAACATCACTGCAATGCTGCAAACTGCCTATCATTTTACTCATAAGGAAATATATAAAACGAAAGCGCTTGAATTGCTAAACAAATATGGTTACCTCGAAAACCTGATGCGTCCGATGAAATCCATTGGCCATGCACCAGAATATGCTGATCAGTTGAGCAAAGAACTGTCAGACGGCTGGAATCACTCTGATGATGAAATGTACTTCATTGGTTACTGGGGGCTATACCGTTATGCGCTTAATGATGAACTGAAAGCTAAGTTCAAAGACGCAATTATTGACCATTGGGAAATTGAGCGGCCGGAAAAGGAAGCGGCCTGGAATATTTTTACGGCCATGGTAACCAATAAATTCGATTTGGATGAATCAATATGGTATTTGAAAGAACATCCATTGGATTTGGTAGAATGGGACATCAAAAACAGCCACCGAAAAGATATTCAATTAATTGCTCCCAATTTCAGGAATCAAACTACTGAAGAAGTTCTTCCGCCTGATGAACGCCCAATTCAACGGCACAACGGAAACATGTTTAACATCGACAGGACAGGCGCCAACGGAAATTCAGAAAGCAGTGCAGGTGATATCTGGTTATTACCCTATTGGATGGGAAGATATCTGGGAGTCATCAGTGAACCGGCAGTTAAAAAATAGAGTTGTGTTATCAAGTATTGACATGACTACAGAAAACAGTTTTTTGTTTTTGTTTTAGTTAGGTTTGGTTAGAAAGCATGTGTGTTGGTCTTCGGGATCAGTCACATGCTTTTAACAACTTTCCAATTCCTGACCGACAGATTTCACAACCTTGGACAATCTTTTTCTTGAAAATAATCAATGATAATATTTGCATAATCAGGATGGACAAATTAAAACTAAATCCGAGCCGACGTGTGGGAACAACCTTGCTGGTTGGTATTTCCCTTTCAATTGGATGGGGAATACGGGGAAATTTCGGTCATGAATATGGTGCCGCATTTGCCGGTTGCCTTGCAGCCATTACAGTCGCACTCTTGTCAGGCCGTGAAGACTGGCGTGAACGGGTCCCTTATTTTGCTTTTTTTGGCGCTCTGGGTTGGGGCTTTGGAGCATCACAATCTTATATGCAGGTTCTTTCCTATGCCAACAGCGGACATGCAGTTTCACAAGTCTACGGTTTTGCGGCCACATTCCTGCTTGGTTTTACCTGGGCCGGAATGGGTGGTGCCGGAACTGCATTTGCCGGAGTCGCCACAAGGGAACGACTGATCAGCATTTTTAAACCGCTTCTTTTTCTTTGGGCAGCCTGGATTTTCCTTGATGTGGCAGAAGATTCCATTGCCCAAATGCTGGAACCCAACGCGATTTTTGATGACACATGGTCGAGGCACAAAAATCCGCTTTACTGGTTCGATGCAGATTATCTTCCGGCATTTTTTGCACTCTTTAGTGCATGGATTTATGATCTGTATGACCGAAAAAGTGACCTGACGCGTTTATTACTGCCTGTTTTTGCTTTAGGCGGAGCCATTTCAGGAGGCGGCATTCAATTGCTCCTACGGTCTTTAGGTCTGGAAGCTAAGTTTGCAACTGCCTTGACTTATCTTCAGGGCGATCCATCGTACATCAATCCTGAAACCGGCAAACAGGCTTATGAAGCATCGAATTTGCTGAATAACTGGCCGCAGTGGTTTGGTGATTATCCGCAACATATCGGTTGGTTTATCGGAATGATTATTGGGATATCGGTCTATTTTATTATCCATGGAAAATTCAGGAACGACTCGTCATTGATTGCCTGGATGGGAAGTGGCTGGCTGATTTCTTTCTTAATTTTTCCGGTTCTTGGAAGTTTGTTTTTTACTTCGGTCGGCGGCCTCCGGATGACTCCGCCGCGTTCGGACGACTGGGCCGGAATCCTTGGAGTTTTTATCGCAACAAGTATCTGGTTGTGGCGCAACAATCTTCGTCCTGTTGCTGTGGCATCGCTCATCAGTGGGACAATTGGCGGACTGGGATTCTCCGGAATTCTTTGGGTTCAGCAAATCATGACCTCATTTGGAAGTCCGCGAATTTTGGAAAACAAAGGAATTTTGCCCGGAAGTGCTGAATTCAATTCAATCACATCAACCTGGGCCAACTGGCAGTCACAAAACTGGCACAGTTTTCTGGAGCAAAGTTACGGCTTTGTGAATGGGATTTCCATCGCGGTTGCGTTGGGATTTTTGGCTTCAAGAATCACACTGCATAAAGACCTTGAAGACGCCGCTGAAATTAAAAGAGGACGATGGACGAAAGCTTTCGCTGCTTTATTTGTGATGCTGGCATTGACTTATTTTAATGTTGTTAAAAATGTGGCAGTCTGGAGCGAACAGTTGAAATCAGAAATCTGGAATAAAGTGATCACTCATTCTGATGGTACGACTGAGACCGTTGCTGCACAATGGGATTTACCTTACCTGGGAAGATTTCCCGGTCTGGATTTCCTCCATGCCTCGCCGTTGGGATGGTTTAATCTGACCTGGGCTTTGCTGGTTGCAGCTTGTATAATCATTGTGGTACGGCATTACCGCTCACCACTTCCAATTATTCCGAAAAGCAATCTGGCAAAAGGACAGATCATTTTCCTGATTATTCTTTGGATCATGGTGGTTGCCAATTTCGAACGTGCTTTAACCGGCTGGCATCCGAGTCGTATGCTAACCGAATGGGTGATTTTTGTAAATGCCATCCTGGCAACGGTATTGGTACTCATTTTACCACGAGATGAAGAAACGGTGGTGGTAAATGAAGTAGAAAATTACAAGCCGTATTATAAAAAGCTATGGGTAAAAGCAGTTGGAATAATGGTATTATCAAGTCTGCTGTTCCTGGGAACAAACCGGCTGATTTACCAATATCCGGCCTACGAGAAAATGAATAAGTATAACTATCAATACCGGTTTGGACCCGATGCAACCTGGAAAGTTCATCCAAATCTGAAAAATGCAGATCACAAATAAAGAAGTAAATGCTTAGTAGTGTCATATCAACCTTATAGTGTCGAGGGTTCGTCACCCTGAACTTGTTTCAGGGTCTCATATTATTTAGGGATGCCAAAACAAGTTCGGCATGACGTAGAGACAAGAGTTGGTTAACAAGATAGCAGTTTAATTCGCAAGAAATTGAAATAAATGAAACGATTTTCCTTTGCAGTCAGCTTCAGCTGACGGTTTCAGGCAAAATCTGACATCAGTGCTTTAGCCCGAACGAATGTGGCTAAAGCCAGTTGCTTGTGTTCAAAATCTATCCGTCAGCTAAAGCTGACGGCAAAGAATATCACCAGTAATTAGCTGAAATACATTAAAAATAAAAACTATGAAACGATACCTGAGTTCAAAATTCACATCATACATTACTCTCTTCCTTTTGGTTTGCACATTTTTCTCCTGTCAGCAGAAACAGGAAGAAGAATCGGTTAAAAGTGTGATGGACAAAACCATTTCACATTTATACCAGACGATGGACGCCAAACAGTTGTCGAACCTGAAATATGATCAGGTCATGGCTCTTTTTTCTCAGGAAGATCTTGAGGCTTTGGCTACCCGCCACTGGATGTTTGCGGTAAATGTCCCTGTCGTGGTGTCAATCATGCTTAGTACGGAACAGAAAGATATCCCTTTTTGGCTAAGCAAAAGTGGATTCAAAAAGACCGGACTGAAGATGAATAACGAACAGGTTACTTATGAAATCTGGCAGAAACCGTTTCAGGCAGGAAAAATCGGATTAGGAATCAATGGATTTGAAAATTACATGCTTCATTATTTCGTTTCCGTGGCTCCTCTGAATACAAACGACAAGTTGGAACTCAGCAATTTCCTCCCTGAAAATCAGTTTGTCGGAGTTCTCGAAGACAGTGCTTTCATTTACCACGACTGGGATGAACTCGTTTTAAGACATGTTCCGGAAGTGATGAAAGGGCAGAAATTGCTTACAACCATTCGTGGACGGGGAACCGAAACGCACATTATTGGCGCTTTCCGGACAACCGATTATCCATCTTCTAAAACGCCTGATCAGCTCATGTTGACCTGGAGTTCGGATGCTTCAACCGGAATGGATATTCAATGGAGAACCGATACGACAATTTCATCAGGAGAAATAAAATACCGCGAAAAAGGCGGCACACAGGAGTTGACAGCCAAAGCAGAACGGTATCGGATGGAAGATCGGGTTTTAATGAACGACCGTTACATCAACCGGTTTACCGCCCAAATCCGAAATTTAAAACCCGGAACGACATACGAATATCAGATTCTACCTCAAACCGATTGGACTGAAAATCAAACTTTTTCAACAGCTTCGTCTGATAATTCATTTTCTTTCATTTGGTTTGGCGATACGCATCATGATCCTAAATTTGGAGCTCTGCACAATATCGCTGAGAAGACCCATCCGGATGCTGCATTTTATTCCATTGCCGGCGATATGGTCAGTGATGGTTTGTTCCGGAATCAATGGGACGATTTGTTTCAATTTTCCAAGGATGTCATTTCCCGGAAACCGTTTATGAATGTACTTGGAAATCACGATAATCGGAGCGGTTTGGGTGCGCTGATGTACCGAGAATTGTTCAGTTATCCGAAAAACGGGCCGGTTGGTATTCCGCCGGAACACACCTATTCCTTCAGGTATAAAAATGCCTTGTTCCTGATGGTCGATGTCACTTCCCCGATTGATATCCAAACATCCTGGATTGAAGATCAACTCGCTCATACCGATGCCACCTGGAAATTCGTGATGTTTCATTTTCCGCCATACAACTGGGAAGAACCGTATTTCAACATCCAGAATGCATGGGGTCCTGTGTTTGATAAATACCATGTCGATATGGTGATGAGCGGACACATTCACTATTACATGCGCTCCAAACCAATGAAAGCCGGAAAGGTAGTAAAG
Source organism: Bacteroidia bacterium (assembly GCA_037143155.1). Classification (GTDB taxonomy): domain Bacteria; phylum Bacteroidota; class Bacteroidia; order Bacteroidales; family Prolixibacteraceae; genus Aquipluma. The sequence goes on along the minus strand of JBAWZG010000047.1, from coordinate 5,947 downwards.
TCGTACAATGACGGAACAGCTTATGTAATCTCTGTAGGGATTCCGACTGGTCCCCGGGCAATTACCGACGAACTATATGCAGCAGTCCGAAATACCGAAGGCGATCTTTATCAGTACATGAAAATTGACGGTAATCAGCTGACCTATAAAGCAGTTAATTCAGCGAACAAGTTAATTGACTCTTTCAGTATTAAAAAATAGTATTTTAAAGCAATACCCCTGACAGGGTCTCAAATCCTGTCAGGGATAAAAATGAAAAACTCATGAAGAAAATTATAATTTCACAGTTTCTATCGGTAGCCGTCGCTTTTTCAATCGTTGCGCAACCCGCCGGCAAGTTAAAGTTCAATCCGGATGGCGAGTTTAAAGTTGTACAATTTACCGATACACATGTTCATGTGGTTGATGGCGACAATTTGGACGTATATGAAACCATCCGGCAAGTTTTGGAAATTGAGAAGCCCAATCTGGTTGTTCTCACCGGAGATATTGTTACCGAGGAAAATCCGGAAGAAGGTTTCCGGCGCTTTTCTGCTGTCTTTAGTCAGGCAAAGATTCCGTGGTTGGTGGTTTTTGGGAATCACGAATCGGAGCGCGGTTATGAAAGGAAAAAGGTTGCGGACTTTCTGCATAAGCTTCCGTTTTGTATGAATGATGATAAAGGCAAGATTAAAGGAAATTCGAATTTTATTTTTCCGGTTTTCGGTAAAGAAAAGAACCCAGAAGCCTTGTTGTATTGCTTGGATTCGAATGATTACAGTACACTTCAGCCCAATGTTGACGGTTACGGTTGGTTCGATTTCTCACAGATTGAATGGTACCGTAATAACAGCAAAAAATTCACCCGCGTTAACAAAGGGATTCCGTTACCGGCACTTGCATTTTTTCATATTCCGCTTCCTGAATATAAAATTGCTTGGAATAATCCAGCTTCTTTGACTTTTGGAGTAAAAAATGAAGAAGTTTGTAGTCCTGAAATCAATAGCGGGATGTTTACCGCCATGCTCGAATGTGGCGATGTGATGGGAACATTTGTAGGACATGACCATACAAATGATTACATTGGAACCTATCACAACATTGCTCTGGCTTATGGGCGGATTACCAAAGTGATGAAAGATCCGGTTCATGATCCGAAGCCCGGTGGACGGGTAATTGTTTTAAAGGAAGGACAACGTCAGTTCGACACCTGGATCCGCGAAAAAGGTGGCAAAAAGGTTCTGGAATGTCGTTGGCCTGATTCATTCAGGAAATAAAAACAAAAAATCATAAAAATGAAACCTCCATGACAAAATTTTGACGCATAGGAGGATGATCATAAAACCAAAAATGAAGACATGCTTTTTTTAAGCCTCACCCTTCCCCGCCTGACAAGCCAAAGGCGGGCAGGGGGGAGGTTTGGAGGGGGCTTAAAAATTATTAACATATGAAAGATTTTTCACGCAGAACATTTCTGAAATCAACTTCGGTTGCGGCGGCAGGAATATTATTAATTCCAAACCTGTTTAGTTGCTCTGCAAATAACAAATTAAATATTGCAATAATTGGTGTTGGTGGCCGGGGAGAAGATAACTGGGAGAAACTGTTTGTGGATGCCAAAGATGGCGCAGGAAAGGATGGTCCGAAAAGGAAGATTTTGGCTGAAAATGTGGTTGCCCTTTGTGATGTGGATGATTTACGTGCAGCTGATGGTTTTAAAACATTTCCAAAAGCTAAAAGATATAAAGATTTCCGTGTCATGTTCGACGAAATGGCCAACCAGATTGATGCAGTGATCATCTCGACTCCTGACCATTCGCACTTTGCTGCCACCATGATTGCCATGCAGCTTGGAAAACACGTTTATGTTGAAAAGCCTTTGGCACACAACATCTGGCAGTTACGTACGATGAAAAAAGCAGCGAAACACTACGGAATTGTTTCCCAGATGGGAAACCAGGGTCATACGACCAATGGAATCAGGCAAATCAGGGAATGGTATGAAGCGGATGCTTTGGGTCAGGTGAAAGAAGTTCATGCATGGTTCGGCCCTTATGATTTTAAACCTGGTAATTACTGGACCAAACCAGACAGTTTTCCTCCATCTGCTCAGCCGGTACCTGCCGGTCTCGACTGGGATTTGTGGTTGGGTCAGGCTGCAGAGCGTCCATATAACAGCGCGTATTGTCCCAAATCGTGGAGAGGTTTTTATGACTTCGGAAATGGTCTGTTAGGCGACTGGTCCTGCCATACGCTTGACGGTCCGTTCTGGGCGCTGGGTCTTGGAATGCCGCACACGGTTGAAGCAACGGTTCCAAATCCGGTTCCTGATCATAGCTTTATTCCGGATGAATCGGTGATTTCCTATCAGTTTGGCGCACGTGGCGATAAGGCTCCGGTCAACTTATTCTGGCACGAAGGCGGTTCAAAACCTGAAATTCGTCCGGAATGGGGAATCGACAAATTGCCGGGTTCAGGAATGGTGATGATCGGTGATAAGAAAACGCTCATAACTGGTGGACGGCCAAACGATCCGAAACTGATGGTTCCGGATGAAGAATGGAAAGAATTCCTGAAAAATCCACCGGCTCAGAAATATCCAAGAATTGGCGAAGAAATGCCTCAGCAGGAATGGATTGATTGCATCAAAAACCATACGCTGCCCGGATCGAATTTCGAATACTCCGCAGAATTGTCAGAAATGGCATTGATTGGAGTCTTGGCTCAGAAATTTGCTACAAAAGTTGAGTATGATGCTGCCAGTATGAAAGTTACAAACAATCTTGAAGTGGATGCATTTGTCAAAGTGCCTGCGCGAAAAGGATGGTCGTATGGCGAAGATTTGTGGAAATAAAGAAAACCCCGGAGGGGCGAAATATTTGTAACCCGGGCCACGAGAATAGTTCGATACAAATCGTCCGGGAAGTAAAGATAAATAAGGCTTTTGCCTTCTTTCGGACGAAACAAAATTGATCTTCAAAAATGTTGTTTCTATTAACTGATAAAACCAAAACCTATGAAATCATTTTTTAAATCAGTACCGATAATATTGCTCCTGAGTTTCTTTTCAGGTTCAATGATTGCTCAGAATTTGAACAAGACTTCAACGCATTTGTGGAAACCGCAACCAGATAATGTCTATTTGCAGGAGCTTGCCGAAAAGATTCCTACCGATCGGCCGGTTCAGTCAATCGCAATTCAGAATGAGAAATGTTTTGCGATTATCGATCAGAAAATATATTCATTGAATGATGGAATTCTTTCCGTTGAAAAAAATGCTCCTGAATCAGTAAACAGGCTGATCTCAGAGGCAGGTACTCTTTGGGCACTAAGCTCAAACGGAATTTACAAATTGGCCGGTTCGAATTGGGAAAAGTTGGACGATCGCGACTATGTTGATCTTTGTTTTCATCAGGGAAGCCTTCATGCTGCCACAAAGGATGAAATCTTCCGGATTGAAAATGGTAAGTTTAATTCCATAAAACCTAAGGGCGGATATTATTCAAGCGACATTACCATGCTAATGGAAGATGGCTCGCAAATTCATGATACTCCGGTGGAGTTGGGCCCGATCAGGCGAATTCAATCCTACAGCGGAACTCTTTACGTGCTTCGTCCTGACAAATTAATTCAGTTTGATGGTCTGATTGTGAATGAAGATTTTATTGACTGGGGCAGCCTTCCATCCAAAGATACCCGTGACATGCTGAGTCTTGGCAACCGCTTGTATATCAGTTCCAGCAAAGGACTTGGAGTTTTGCGTGGTGCAACTATGACTACTATCAAGGGTTCTGATGGACTTCCGGTTGAAAATTCGACCTGCCTGGAAAAAGGATTCGATGATGATATCTGGATTGGAACTTCACAAGGTGCAGTAAGGAAGCTTGGTAATGAGTGGCAGTATTTTGGTGCCGGTAACTGGCTGCCAGGAGATCATGTGAATGGCATTGCTGTGGGCGACAAAGTCGTGTATGTCGCCACGGATAAAGGTATTGGCATTATCCGTTATGAATCCTACACACTTCAGAAAAAAGCTGCATTTTACGAACGCCATCTGGCTGAATGGGGACACAAACGGCTCGGATTCGTTCATGTACTTTATCAGAAAAATGGAGAATGGATTCGCGAGGTCACCGATAATGACGGCGGAAATACGGCAACCTATCTGGCTGCCATGTGCTATAAGTATGCTGCAACCGGCGATCAGACGGCACGGGCCGAAGCAGTTGAATCGTTTAAAGCCATGATCTGGCTCCAGAAAATTACAGGAACTGAAGGTTTCATTGCCCGTTCAATCTGGTCGGCAACGGCGGATAAGGGTGAACGGTCAACTCAGGGATCGGGCGGATTACCTGCCAAATGGTATCCGACTCCTGATGGCAAGTGGTTCTGGAAAGGCGATACTTCGAGTGATGAAGTGACCTCTCATTTTTATGCTGTTTCGCTGTTTTACGATTTGGTCGCTGAAGGCAAAGAAAAGGAAATGGCCAAGGAGCATCTGGAACGCATGGCTTCGTACATCCTGAAATGCGGTTGGAAAATGAACGACATGGACGGAAAACCAACACGTTGGGCGCGCTGGAATCCGGAGTATCTTTTGCGTCCGTATGGCTATAACGACCGCGGTGTAAACGGATTGGAAGCTTTGGCATTTATGCATTCAGCCTACGCCATTTCAGGAGATGAAAAATACAACAAAGGACTGCAACAACTCATCGGTTGGGGCTATCATACCAACACGCTGCGTCAGAAAAACACCTTTCCGCCGGCCACCCTGGCTCCGTGGGACGATAACCTGGCTTTCGAAAGTTACAACACCTTGCTGCGGTATGCCAAAGATCCTGCGCTCCGGTCAGTTTACCTGCGAAGCCTGGAACGCACCTGGGAAGTGAAACGGATGGAGCATTTGCCCTGGTATAATTTTTCCTACGGTGCCCTGACCGGAAATGATTGTGAACTGGAGCAATCGGTAAAATATCTGCGCGATTGCAAACTGGATTGCAGGGAATACAATTTCCATAATTCCGATCGTGACGATTTATTTATGGAACCCGGATATATTTCGTATGAAGGTGCTAAACATGCATTTTCACCGCGCGAATCTTCAGGTCCAACCACGTTGGATGGAGGCGGAAATGGAAATGTGGTCAGGGAACCAACTCATTTTCTGAGAGATTACTGGATGGGGCGTTATTACGGTTTTATTCAGGCTCCCGAAACCACCGATCCTGATTTAATTTCAGTAAAACCATCCGGAAATAAAAATCAGGGTGCAAAACCATATGACGGCCCGGCCAGACCAAAGTTGTATTAGAAAAGCATAAATTTATATAAAAGTTGAACCCACTTCGGGGTTCTTAATTTAGAGTATTTCCTTGCCTCCGGTTTCACCTGAGGTTATTAATATTCAAGTCCTTCGGACTTTTGTTCTAAGAAACCCCGAAAGGGTTTAATATGAATAACCGTGGGTTGTAACTCACGGAAGATAAGACTTGAAAGATCGCAACCCTGAAAGGGTTGAATAAGGTTTGTCATTTGGATCATACTAAATTGCTGTTGCTATGAAATGTAAATTTCTAAAGTTATTCATCCTGATTTTTGTCTTAAGTATTGGAATCAGAAACTCTATTCTTGCACAATCCGATAATCTTGTGGATCATGTCAATCCATTTCTCGGAACCGATTTCTTCGGGCACACTTTTCCGGGAGCTTCGCGCCCATTTGCAATGGTTCACCTGAGTCCGGATATGAATACCCAAGGCTGGACCTATTGTGCCGGATATATTTATTCAGAAAGTTCGATCATGGGTTTCAGCCACACACACTGGAGTGGGGTAGGGATGGTGAATGGGGGAGAAGTCATGTTGATGCCAACCACCGGAGACAAACTGCAGACGGTTCCCGGATCTCCTGAAAATCCGGATGAAGGTTACCGTTCGCGCTTTGATCATTCCAGCGAAATTGCTTC